>NZ_JBRAJI010000011.1:0-64389 GCF_052744395.1 Desulfurispora sp.
AGTGCCATCTCTGGTTGTTAATGGGATATTCGGGGCTTAACCGAACACCAATGTGCCTGATAATAACTCTGGCATCCGCTCAGTCTGGCAGTGTATCTGGAGTTTGCCGCACTGCTGATCAAATACCATCTAAGTTATACCCCCAAAGTAACAAAGGCGGGCGGTTCCCGCGGCCCGGAAAAGGACGTCGGAAACCACCCACCTTTGGCCGTCAGTCACCCATCAGCCGCTTGCCGATACCCCGTACAAAGCGCTCGGCCTGTTTTTCCGGCCGGTCGGGCGCATGCCTTTCCCGCCAATCCGCATGGCGCTGCGGCCGCATGGCCAAAGCCGCCATGGCCCCCAGCAGTCCCCCGGCCAGCACGCCCCGCCAGTAACCTTTGTTCATGTCCATCCCCCCTGCTGTTTGATATCGAATCCGGAGCGGCCCGGCCCGCCCGCAACCGGGCCGCCGGTGCCGCCCGGTACGAAATTCGGGCGAGCGCAGGATGCACACCCGCAACCAGCTGTTTATAAATTACGCTGCAATATTATAAAAGCGTGGCCTGGTTGTGGGGATCAAAGGAAACCAGGCTGCCGTCCTCGGCCACCTCGAAGATCTGCACACCCTCTTTGTTTTTGCGGAATTCCACACAGCAGTCCCAGCAGTAATACTGCTCGGTGCCCACCTTGCCGGTGGCCCTGCCACCGCATACCGGACAGAACAAAACCCCCCTACCTCCCGCCGCATGATTTATTACCTATTATGTCCAGCCGGGCAAAAAAAAATGCACGGGTTAATCCCGCAGCACCCGTTCAATGGTTCCTCCACCCACCACCAGGTCGCCATCGTAAAAGACCACGGCCTGGCCGGGCGTGATGGCCCGCTGCGGCCGGTCAAAAACCACCCGGATGCTTTCCCCTTCCGGGTACAGGGTAGCCGGCTGCGGCTGGCTGTTGTAGCGAATCTGGGCCTGCACGGACAGCGGCCCGGTCAGGTGGTCATACATGATCAGGTTGATGTCCCCGGCCAGCAGCCCCGGCGCATATATGGCCTCGGGCGGCCCCAGCACCACCGCGTTGCGCTGCGGGTCAATCTCCACCACATAGGTGCGCTGGCCAGTGGCAATGCCCAGGCCGCGCCGCTGGCCGATGGTGTAAAAAGCGATACCGCGGTGGGTGCCCAGCCGGTTACCCTGCAGGTCCAGAAAGGGCCCGGGGCGCCGGGCATCGGGCCGCCGCCCGGCAATGAAGGCCGGGTAGTTGTTATCGGGAATGAAGCAGATCTCCTGGCTTTCGGGCTTTTCGGCCACAGCCAGGCCGTACCGCCGGGCCAGCTCGCGCACCTGCGGTTTGGTGTATTCTCCCAGGGGAAAAAGCAACCGGGCCAGCTGGGGCTGGGTCAGGTTGTACAGCACATAGGTCTGGTCCTTGTGTCTGTCGGCCGCCCGCTTCAGCCCGTAGCGCCCACCGCTCGGCACAATGCGGGCGTAATGCCCCGTGGCCACATAGTCGGCTTCCAGCGCCAGGGCCTTCTGCAGCAGGGCGGTAAACTTGATGTGGCGGTTGCAGGCAATGCAGGGGTTGGGGGTACGGCCCCGCATATATTCATCCACAAAATAGTCGATCACCTTCTCGGCAAAAAGCTGCCGGAAGTTGAGCACATAGTAGGGGATGTTCAGTCGATCGGCCACGCGGCGGGCGTCGTCCACCGCCGCCAGGGAACAGCAGCCCACATGCTGGCCGGCCACCTCGGTGACCTGCGGGTCCCAGATCTGCATGGTCACCCCGATCACCTCATAGCCCTGTTCCAGCAAAAGGGCGGCGGTGACAGAACTGTCCACGCCGCCGCTCATGGCCACCAGCACTCGTTTTCCTTTTCGAGATGCGGTCAAAAATTACTCACCCGCCATCTGCTCTTTTTACGGACCACTTCTTACGGTGCTTCCGCCCGTTATTACTGGCCCTGTTTCTCCAGATAGTCCTTGATGGCGGCGTGCAGCGCGTCGGCCGCCAGGTTGGAACAGTGCATCTTTTTGGGCGGCAGGCCGCCCAGGGCCTCGGCCACGGCCTTGTTGCTGATCTGCAGCGCCTCGTCAATGGTCTTGCCCTTGACCAGTTCGGTAACCATGCTGCTGGTGGCAATGGCCGCCCCGCAGCCGAAGGTTTTGAACTTGACATCCTCAATCACATTGTCTTTGATTTTCAGGTATATCTTCATGATGTCGCCGCAGGTGGGGTTGCCCACCTGCCCCACACCGTCGGCATCGGGGATTTCACCCACATTGCGCGGGTTTTCAAAGTGGTCCATCACTTTTTCATTGTACATTTATTATACCTCCCAAATCCCTTTATATCCCCCGGCATATCCCGCCGTGAGCACGGGTCTTCCGGCACACTTTCTTTCAGACCTGGCAGTTATTATTCCCTCGTCCGTCTCCTCAAGGCTGCACTTTACTGCAGGATGCGCTCACTTTACAGGCGGCGCAGTCGCTGTTCATAGCGAATTCGGTCTCCTGATCCAGGGGCGACATGGCCCGCAGTCTTTCCACAATGGGCGGCATGACTTCCAGGAAATAGTCAATGTCCTCCATAGTGTTATCGCGGCCCATGGTGATGCGGATGGAACCGTGGGCCACTTCATGCGGGATGCCCATGGCCAGCAGCACATGGGAGGGCTCCAGCGAGCCCGAGGTACAGGCCGAACCGCTGGAAGCGGCCACACCCTTCATGTCCAGGCTGAGCAGCATGGACTCGCCTTCAATAAAGCGGAAAACAAAGCTGGCATGTCCCGGCAGGCGCTTTTCCGGGTGCCCGGTCAGTTCCACATAGGGAAGGCGGGTGACTTCGGCAATCAGGCGATCGGTCAGCTGGCGCAGGCGGGCCGACTCGCTTTCCATTTCGGCCATGGCCAGCTCCACCGCCTTGCCCAAGCCGATAATGCCCGGCACGTTTTCGGTGCCGGCCCGGCGCAGCCGCTCCTGGGCCCCACCGTGGAACAGGGTCTGGCGCCAGCGGGTGCCCTTGCGGATGTACAGGGCGCCAATGCCCTTGGGGCCGTATATCTTATGTCCGGAAATAGACAGCAGGTCCACACCCAGTTCGTCCACATTGACCGGGATCTTGCCGAAACTCTGCACCGCATCGGTGTGGAAGATGATTTTTCTCTCCCGGGCCAGTTTGCCGATCTCGGCAATGGGCTGAATGGTGCCCACCTCGTTGTTGGCGTGCATGATGGTGATTAAAATGGTCTTGTCATTGATGGCGCTGGCCACATCTTCCACACTGACCAGGCCGTGTTTGTCCACCGGCAAAATGGTGACCGAAAAGCCCTCCTTGCCCAGCGCCTTCACCGTGTTCAAAACGGCGTGGTGCTCCACGGCCGAGGTGATGATGTGGTTGCCCCGGTTTTTGTTGGCATAGGCCACGCCGTGAATGGCCATGTTGTCGGACTCGGTGCCGCCGCTGGTGAAAACTATCTCCGAAGGATCGGCACCAATAGCCCGGGCCACGGTTTCCCGCGCCGCCTCCACATCCTTGCGCACCTTGCGGCCGAAATAGTGCAGGCTGGTGGGATTGCCAAAATGCTCCTTTAAGTATTCGCACATAATGCTGGCCACCTCGGGGTGAACCGGAGTGGTGGCGCTGTGGTCGAAGTAAACTCTGCGCACTTTGAACTGCCTCCTCGCAATTGGTAATATCGCTGGCTCAGCATTTGTGCTCCATTTTTTCCGCCTCGCGGCACATATCGGCCAGGGTCATGGAATCCAGCACGGCAATGATGCTGTCCCGCACCTTCTCCCAGACCAGGCGGGTGATGCAGCAGTCCGCCCGGTCGCACTCCGCGGGAGCGGATTCGTGCACGCAGTCCAGCGGAGCAATGGGCCCTTCCATGGCCCGGATCACATCGCCCACCAGGATTTCCCCGGGCGGGCGGGCCAGGCGGTACCCGCCCTGGGCCCCCCGGACACTGCTCACCAGACCGGCCTTGCGCAGCAGCACAATCAACTGTTCCAGGTAGTTTTCCGATATATTCTGTCTTTCCGCCACCGTCTTGAGCGGCACCGGCTGGTGGCCGTAGTGCATGGCCAGGTCAAACATGGCTTTTAAGCCGTAATGACCCTTTGTGGAAAGCCGCAACCTTTCACCCCCCACCGCTCCCGGCCTGGTTATTGGGACATGTTTTCATAACATAGTAATCCAATCGGAATTATCTGTTTAAATCATAACACCGGGTACAATAACTGTCAAGCCGGCTCGCAGATGAGCAATGCAGCGTGGTTTTTGTCACCGGCCAATCGCGGATGTGCCGCCCAGATCATTCAGGCTCGCTCAGACGGTGCAGGATTTCCCGCAGGCCGGCCTCCTCACCGTTGCCCGTGGGCAGGTAAAACTGCCGGCCGGCCAGGTGGGCGGGCAGATACTGCTGCTTGATATAATGCCCCGGATAATCGTGGGGATATTTATACTTTTCCCCAGACGCTTCCCCGGCCAGCGCCGCCAGCCGCAGGTTGCTGCTGTCGCGCAGGTGGGCGGGCACCGCGGTCTGGCGCTCATTTTCCACAGCCTGCCAGGCGGCGTTGATGGCCCGATAGACCGCGTTGCTCTTGGGCGCCAGGGCGATGTAGATGGCCGCTTCGGCCAGAATGATCCGCGCTTCGGGCATGCCCACCATCTCGGCCGCTTGGGCCGCGGCGGTGGCCAGCTGCAGGGCGCGGGGGTCGGCCAGGCCCACATCCTCGGCGGCACAGATGACCATACGCCGGGCCACAAAGGCCGGATCATCGCCGGCGTACAGCAGCCGGGCCAGCCAGTACACGGCGGCCTGGGGATCGCTGCCCCGCATGCTTTTGATGAAGGCCGAAATCACATCATAGTGTTCATCCGCCCGGTTAAATCCGGCAAAGCGCTGTCCGGCCACCTCCCGGGCCATTTGCAGGGTGATATGGCGCACTCCATCCTCCCCGGGCGGAGTGGACAGCGCAGCCATTTCCAGCATGTTCAGGGCCGCCCGGGCATCGCCGTTGGCCACATCAGCCAGATAGGCCAGCACCCCTTCCGCCGGCTGGATCCGGTAGTTGCCCAGCCCGCGCTCGGCATCCTGCAGGGCCCGCTGCAACAGGGCGGCAATCTCACCGTCCTTAAGGGGCTGGAGCTGGAAAAGGCGGGAGCGGCTGAGCAGGGGTTTGTTCACGGTGAAAAGCGGGTTTTCGGTGGTAGCCCCAATGAGTATGATCAGGCCGCTCTCCACGGCCGGCAGCAGCGCATCCTGCTGCGCTTTATTGAAGCGATGGATCTCGTCAATAAACACCACGGTTTTTTGCCCGTAAAAATTCAGCCGTTCCCGGGCCCCGGCGATCACCTGGCGCAGTTCGGCCACCCCCGCTGTCACGGCGTTGATCGTCTCAAAATGAGCGCGGGTGGAGGAAGCAATCAGCCGGGCGATGGTGGTCTTGCCCGTTCCGGGCGGGCCAAACAGGATGATGGACTGCAGCGTATCGGCCTCAATGGCCCGGCGCAGCGGCGTTCCCTCACCCACGATATGAGCCTGCCCGGCAAATTCGGCAAAACTGCGCGGCCGCATCCGCTCGGCCAGCGGCGCCCGGGTGAGCTGGCGGGCCTCCCCGGCATGTTCAAACAGGTTCTTCACCGGCATCACCTCAGCAATTGTCAGTTTCTACTCCAGCAAACACAGTCTGCAGGTTAACGGTTAAGCCGGTTAAGATTGCTACCGGAACCTGCTCTGTCCCGGCGTAGATTTCCGGCCGGCCATAGCGACCGTCCGCGCCCAATTTAAAGACAGTCAACAACCTGGCCTCCGGCTCTACCAGCCAGTATTCCTTCACACCGGCCTGTTCGTAGAGATGAAACTTTTCATAGCGGTCGCGCCGTACCGAATTGGCCGACAACACTTCCACCACAAGATCCGGTGCTCCTTTAATGCAGTTCCGGCCTATTTTATCCGGGTCACAGACAACAAAAATATCGGGTTGCACCACGTTGTTGATCAAGTGCTCCGGCAGGTCATTGCCACCTGTGCCGGGCAAGAGCACATCCAGCGGTGCAGCAAAAACCCGACAGGGTTTACCAGATAAATAATTGGCAAACTGCCGCACCAGTTCCACCACCACCAGCTGGTGGTTTGGACCGGGAGAAGGCGACATGGCCAGTGCCTGACCGTTAATAATTTCCCAATGTTCATTTTCCGGCCAGGTGAGATAATCACCATAAGTGTAGTGAGCATTTGTATTGAGAGCCTGCGGCATGATCATTCCTCCCGCGCTAAAAATACTACCCGACATGGCTTTATGATGTTTGTTAACCCAGGTCTGGGCCTGGGCCGATTGTAAATTAATTATAGCACAGGGCCATACCTTAAAGATTTACCGCCGTGCCGTAATTATTTGGGCATTAAACCACGCCAAAACAAAAACCGGGACGCATCCCGGTTTTTTTGCCAGCCACTGCCAGCAAAATAACTAGCTGGCCTTGGCATCCAGCAGGTTTAAAAACTCATCTCCCAGTCTGGTCAGGCTGCAGATCTTGCTCTTGCCCTCGGTGGACACTTCCACCAGCCCCAGGGCGTACAGCTGCATGATCACGTGATCCAGCACAGCCCTCTTCACTTTGGCGGTCAGGGACAGTTCTTCTTTGTTCATGCTGCCCTGATCCACCAGCGCCCGCAGCACCCGCTCGGCCTCTTCCGGCAGGCGGTCGCTGACCTTGATAAAATATTCTCCCAGGGGAGTATCGACCATACATTTTCACCTCCTGCACTTGCTGTTCACAGGCTTTGCTAATAGTATGGTCATTTTCTCAATTAAATAATCCCGGTATGAACATATTTTTATAAAAAATAAAAACGCCCCGGCTTTCCGGCCGCGGGCGCAGGGAACCTGATCTTACAGGTGCTTGCTGATAAAGTCGCTCAGATCCTTCTTGCTTTTAAAACCTACCGAACGATCCACTTCCCGGCCACCTTTAAACAGGACCAGGGTGGGGATGCTGATCACTTTAAACTCCGCCGCTGTAGATCGGTTTTCATCCACATTCAGTTTGGCCACCGCCAGCTGGCCCTGGTACTCCTGCGCCAGTTCTTCCACCAGCGGCGCAATCATCTTGCACGGGCCGCACCAGGCCGCCCAGAAATCCACCAGCACGGGCACGGGCGAACCGGCCACATATTCTTTAAAATCGGCATCGCTGAGGGCTTTTACCAGATCACTGGCCATACCTCTCCTCCCCTTTCTTTACAGTAGCAGACCGGAAAAACCATCCCCGCCTCCGGGAATGACAAGAAAAAACCCCGCCCAGCAGTCTCGCGTACAAAAAAAGACTGTCCGTAATGATTATAATATCCCGTAATTTACCTTGTCAATTCAGCCGGGCCGCCGTTCGTAAATAATGATTTACACCATATACCCGGTCAGCCGGATGAGGGCAGCCCCAGCAAAAACCGCACCACTTCCGCAGCCATGACCAGCCCGGCCACCGGTGGTACGAAGGGTAAACTGCCCGGCGGCCGGCGTTCCCCCGGCGTCGCGTTGGCCGCTTCCTCCTCCCGCTGCACCGATCCGGGCGGCTCGGGGGAAAAGACCACTTTCACCCCGCCGCCAATGCCCTCCTGGCGCAGGCGGCGGCGCACAACCCGGGCCAGCGGACAGACCGACGTGCGGGAAATATCGGCCACCTGCAGGGCCAGCGGGTTCAATTTGTTGCCCGTGCCCATGGCGGAAATCACCGGCACGCCCCGCGCCAGACAGGTTTTGATCAGCTCCACCTTGGCCTCCACATCATCAATGGCATCCACGCAGTAATCAGGAGGAGGCTCACCCCAGATGGCGCCGTCACCGGGCTGGTAGCGCCGGCAGATTTTTACCACCCCGGCCCGCGGGTTGATGCGGGCAATCCGTTCCGCCATCAGGTCGGTTTTGTACCGCCCCACGGTGTCGGTCAGAGCGTGCAGCTGGCGGTTGATATTGCTGGGCGCCACCCGGTCGAAGTCCACCAGGATCAGCCGCCCCACCCCGGCCCGGGCCAGGGCTTCCACCGCAAACGATCCCACACCGCCCAGCCCGAATACGGCCACACCGGCCGCCGCCAGTCTGTCCACACCGGTCTGACCAATCAGCAGCCGGGTGCGGGCGAAAATGTCTTCCATACCTGCTCAATCCCCCTGTCCGGCATGTCTCACCCCCTGGCCGGCAATCGGTTTTCAGCCGGCGGCAAATACCGGCCGCCCCCCGCCCGGAAAATGGACCACGCCGCACAAATCAAAATTCCGCCACACCCATTATAGTATGGCGGAATTTCAGCAATCAAACATAAATATTATGGGCCCAAATTATTAACCCCACTTTTGCCGTGATACCCCAAAGTTTAGACCTGTTCTCAAGCAGGTGGGTGCCCTCCTGACTGCTTTGCGCTTCCCCTACCGCGGGGGCCTGCACGCTGCAGCCAGAGCCCGGGCTCCCTCTTTGTAAGTGTTGGTCAAACACTTCTAAGGTTTTCACGGGCAAAGCAGGGTATTGATTTCGCTGAAACTATATTAACATACTCTTAAACTTATTGCAAGCGCACCCCGCTTAACGCACCCGGTATCAGATATACCAAATAATGGACAGGCCTTTACATGCCTCCCACTGCTGCCAGCAGACCGGCAAAAGGCGAAGCAGTGCGGTAGAACACCGGCGGGCGGCCCAAAGGAGCCGGCACGGTGTGCCGACCTGCACCGTAAACCTCACCGGTCCAGAGGTGCACCCAGCGGTCATCGGGCAGGTACACGCGGTGGCTGTCCTGCCCGGGCTGGATGACCGGTGCCACCAACAGATCCCGCCCCAGCAGATACTGGTACTTGTGCCGGTGCAGTTCCCAGTCCTGCTCATAATGAATGTAAGGATGGCGCATCACCGGCAGACCGCGCTGCGCATTTTCCCGCACCGCCTCTTGCAAGTAGGGTTTTAGGGCCACATGGATCCGGCTGAAGCGGGCAAAATGGCGCAGGGTTTCTTCATCCGAATCAAACTGCCAGCAATCATCCGGCCGGTTGCCTTCGTGAGTGCGCATCACCGGCGAAAAGCAGGCCTGTTCCACCCAGCGCATAAACAATTCCTTTTCCCGCACCACACCATATAAAGAGGTAAAACCACCAATGTCAGAATGGTGCAAACCAAAGCCGCTCATGCCCAGGGACAGGGCGGCCGGGATGACCGAGGCCAGTCCGTCGTCCAGGCTCCAGTTCACCAGCTGGTCGCCCGCCCACATCAGGGTGGAATAGCGGGCTGTGCCGCTGTAACCGGCCCGGGTGAAAAACACGACTTCACCCAGCTGCCCCGCTTCCTCCACCGCTTCACGGTTGGCCCTGGCCCACAGCACCGGCCACAGGTTATGCACCTCTGCACCGCTTTGCCCGGAATGAAAAACAGCATCCACCGGCGTATACTCGCCGTAGTCGGCCATCCAGCCCGCCAGGCCAATCCCCAGCATATTTTGCTTGATGACCTCTTTAATCCAGGCCACGGCCTGTGGATTGGTCAAATCCAGCAAAGCGGCGGGGAAGGTGGTCACCTCCACATGGTACTCGCTGCCGTCCGGCCGGCGCAGCAGATAGCCCCGGGCAGCCGCTTCCCGGTAGAGCTGCCCTTCCAGAGCCAGAAAAGGATTGATGTATCCCAGAAAGCGAATGCCCTGGCGGCGCAATTCAGCAATGGTGGAGGGCAAATCAGGATACATTTCCCGGTGATAAACCCAATCCCACATCAGCTGTTTGCCAAAAGCGGTTACCCGCCGCCCTTCCCAGTCCTGGCACCAGAGCGCCGCCACCTCCAGGCCATGTTCAAGGGCCCGGGACAGCTTGTCCAGCACCACCCGGGTACCGCCCTGCAGACCCAGCCAGACCCCGTCATAGGCCCAGTCGGGCAATTCGGGCTGCCGGCCCAGCAAAGCGGTCAGGTCCTCCAGCACCTGCACAGCAGTGGGGCTAAAGGAAATGATCAACCGTTGGGGCACCGCCCATATGGCCAGCTGATGGCGGTGCGGGTCGCGAAAATCAAACTCCATATAATGGCTGTCATCTACATGGCAGAAATAATTGCGCGTAGAGACAAATGTGGGCTGGGGGTAATAAGTGGTATACCAGTCCCCGCCCCCCCGGTCGGCCACATCGGCCTGGAAAGTAACCGCGTCTTGCTTATTCCGTCCCACCCCCTGTTCGGAAACCCAGAGGGGCACCCGGCGGCCCCGCATATTCAGCTCGGAAAACTGCTCGCCCAGGCCGTAAATGCACTCGGACTCTTCGGCCCACAGGTTGATCCAGAGCCGGTTGAAGTCCGCTCCCTCCCGGTCAAACTCCACCACCAGCCGGTCCTCCTGCAGCAGCAGCCGGGTGCAAATTTCCCGCCCCGCTTCGCGCCACCAGTATATGGTGAGCTCATTTTCCCCCTCTTCCACCAGCCGGTAGTAACTGAGGGGCTGTTTTTCCTCCAGGCTATCCTCGATCAGAAAGTTGCCGTGGTGCATATCAAAGGTCGCCCGGCCCCGTCCGGCATACAAAAAAGGAGCATCCGGTTCGTGGCGGAATACCAGCTGCCCTTTCAGAAAGAGCTGCAACCGCTCGCCGTCTTTTTGCCAGCCAAGCATAGCATTACCTCCAACTTTACTATTAACCAAAGCACTGGCCCGGGAAAAACCCGCATGCGGCGCCCGGACCAGGGTCCTCCCGGGCGCAGCGCAGTATTTATCTATAGCTCCAAAATGGCCGGACGCAACAGCACTCCACCCGCCACCTCGCACCTCTCTTGCGGCCACCAGGCAGGCACCGGCGTCAGCACCTGGGGCAAACCGTTTTCGGTCAGCAGTATGGTATCCTCACTCTTGGTACCGCTGATGGTAGGATTGTAGCCAAACATCTGCCCGGCCAGCAGCACCTCCTCCCGCTCTCCCAGGCGATATTCGCGGGGAGCGTAACCAATGGCTCCTCCCTGATGATGGCACTGCCATTCCTGCGGATACCCCACCCGGGCATAGGCCTGCCGGACCAGAGAGAATATTTCCCCACTCTCCAGACCGGGACGGCTGGCCGCCATTAAATCCGCATCCACTTCGCACACCCGGCGATGCCTTTCCCGCAGCCCGGCCGGCAGGCTTCCCAGATACGCACAGCGGGTCAAGGTGACGTGCAGGCCCCATTTTTCGCCCACCAGGCTGATCAAAGCGTACCTCTCCAGCTCTCTGTTACCCGGCACCGGGTGGCGGCAAGCGGTCACCCGCTCATCCACTCCCACCAGCAACACGGCTGGCCGCACCCCCTGGTTCAGCAGTGCCCGGGAGAGCTCCGCGCTGATTTGCCACTCGCTCATTCCCGGCCTCAAAGCAGCACACAGGGCGGCGGTCTCCCGGGCGCAAATGGCGGCCAGTTCCCTGGCCCGGGTCAGTTCAGAGGCTGTCAGAACAAAGCGCAGGCGGTCCAGTTCGCTGCCCAGGTCGGTCAGTCCGGGCAGCGGCACATCGGCGGCCAGAGGTCGTCCGGCCGCCAATTTTTCCAGCACCGGCAGCGGATTTTCGTACCAGGGATATGTAAGCGGGGTAAAGTCCAGGCCGGCCAGTTCCTCCTGACAAAGGCGCTCTATTTCATTGACAGGAGCCAGCACATAGCGCCGGCCTTCCAGATATACCAGCACGGAGCAACCGCGCTCCGAACCGGTGACCACCCGGTTGCTGCCGCCGCAGCTGTACCAGGCGTAATTGCTAAACTTGAACAAAGCCACACCGGCCAAACCCCGCCCGGAAAGCAATTGTTCCAGCCGGCGGGTTTTCTCGGCCAGCTCCAGCTTTCTGGTGGCCGGATTATCGTTCATGAATTCTCACCTATTTTTCTGGTTTCAGTTTTGTGCATCTAAAAGCCACACCCGCTCAGGACAACGTGCTATAATCCACCATTGCGATGCCCAGCAGACGGCCCAGCAATTTCAGCTCGGCCCTGATGTCACCGTAAACCAGCGCAAAGTGCGGTTCCCAGCCATCGGCCACCACCCGTTCCACCAGCGCCCGGGCCTGACCGTCCAGCTGTACGGCCACAGAAGTGCCCAGAAACTTTTGCGGCGTGTCCAGAGCCTCTCCCCCCAGCGCAAAAAGGCGCAGCCGGCCGTCTTTTTTGCCCAGGCGCAGCACGGTTACCCGCCCGGGTTTCAGGCCGAACTCCATGGTGGGCCCGATTTGCCGGTTGGGGTGCACTCCCAGACGGGCCCCCGGCTGGGGCCGGGCCAGTGAGCAGGCTCCCGCTCCACAGTGCCAGAAGATGAGGGAGTTATGCTCTTCCTCCAGAGCTACCGGATCGCCCAGATAGGCCGGACCCCCGGCCAGCTGGCTGCCTGTGAACATGGACAGCGCTCCACCCAGGTCGGCCTCACAGGCCGCCGGCACGCCGCTGTCCGTAAGCAAGGACAGCACCGCACAAACCGGCACCCCGTACTGGACAAAGAAATCGGGCCAGCAGCGGGAGGCCAGCGCACCAATCTTGTTTTCCCGGACGAAATCCTGATAAGCCTGCATCAGGCGAGCGTACTTCTCCAGGTATGGTTCCTCCACCTGCTGCGGGTTGGCCACAGCGGCCAGCAGGCGCTGCCGGGCCTGTGCCACCTCGTCCGGCTGATAACCGCGCGCCCGCTCCATCAATGCAGCAGCTTCTACGCGCACCACCCGCACACCCAGCTGGCCGGCCAGCAATGATTCGTCCAAATCGCCAAAGGCGAAGCCGGGGGGAAAACTGCCCACCACACCGGCCACCAGCTGGCGCAGGGCAGCGCGAGTGCGCAGGACGGCCAGCAGTTCTTGCAGCTTACGGCGCACCCGCTGCTCGGTCGGGGCGCCGGAAACAAACAGGTACGGCCGGCCCTGGGCGGTCAGGCTATTGCCGGCGGCAAAGGCCCCGGTCAGGGAATTGAGACGCAACCTGCCGCCATCAATAACCGGCTCGTCCACCGCCCAGACCAGCACCGGACAGCTGGCCAGCCGGGTGACCGTGGCGGCAAACTCGCCGCCGACAAAGGTGGTGCACTGATAAATAACCAGGTCCTGGGGCGGCAGGCGACGCAAATAATCCTCCACCATTTCGGGTGAGGTTAACAGACCCGGTGAAATATTTATTTCTGGAAACAATTCTTGCAGCACCTGCACCGACTGCTGAAAAATGCTCTCTGCGCTGGGCTGATGAAAGGTCACCCGCCCCAGAGGCAGGTAGGCTATTTGCAAAGACATGGCTGCGGCCTCCCAACTATCATCCTTCAATAAAAAACTGTCCAGCAGACTATATCCGCCCTCCGGCACCAAGTACCCCGCGCTCCGCTGCCGAAAAAAAGCTGCTCCTTATCCCTTCATGGAACCGGCTGTCATACCGGCAATGAAGTAGCGCTGCAGAAAAACGTACACCAGCACCATGGGCAAAGAGGCCAGTACCACGCCGGAAAAGATCAGCGGATAGTTGGTCAGATATTCACCCTGGAAGCTGAGCAAAGCCAGCGGCAGGGTCTGCAGGCTCTTGGATTTGAGAATGAGCAGTGGGTACAAAAGATCGTTCCAGACGATCACGAAGCAAAAGATGGCCGCCGTGGCCAGTGAAGGCAGGGACAGGGGAATGACAATGCGCGAGTATATCTGCCAGTGGCTGCCCCCGTCAATCATGGCCGCCTCGATCAAGCCTTTGGGCAGGGTTTTCATAAAACCGGCCAGGATGAATACGGCAATGGGCAAAAGTGTAGCCACCGTCACCAGCACCAGACCGGTCAGGGTATCCAGCAAATACAGCCTGTCCAGCAGCAGGTACTGGGGAATCATGTTCACCTGGGTAGGGATCATCATGCCCAGGGTGAAAAAGGCGTATAAAACATTGCCCAGCCAGTTGGGCAGGCGGATGATGGCATAGGAGATCATGCTGGCCAGAAAAATGATCGCCGCCACCCCCACCAGGGTCACCAGCACGCTGTTTAGAAAGTAGCGTAGCATTTGCTCGCCGGTAAACAGGGTTACATAGTTCTGCAGGCTCCAGGTTTGGGGTAAACCGAGCGGATTTTGGTACAGCTGCTGGGTGTCTTTGAAGGTGCTGACCACCACCATAAGCATGGGCACCAGAATCAGAACGGCATAAACCAGCAGCAGCGCATGCCTGGTTATGGCCGCGCCCAGATCCCCGGAACCGCGGCCTTTCTGTCCGGCTGCAGTATTGATTGCCAGTTCTTTGTGCACACCTCACCCCTCCTCAGTAAGTAACCCGGTTGGCCCGCAAGATTTTGAACTGCATATAGGTGATGCTGGCGATGATCAACATGAACAGCACGGCTGAAGCCGAGGCGTAACCAAATTTGAAGTTGCGGAAAGCTTCGTGGTAAAGGAATATGGACAATATTTCCGTGGCATATGAAGGTCCCCCATCGGTCATGGCCAGGATCAAATCAAAGGCCTTGAAGGACTGCAACGTAGTATAGGCCGCGACAATGGTCGCCGAAGGCGCCAGCAGGGGCCAGGTCACCCGGCGAAAGGTCTGCCAGCGGGAGGCCCCTTCGATGCGGGCCACCTCGTACAGCGAATGGGGAATGGACTGCAAACCGGCTATGAAGATCACCATCACCTGACCGGTATGCGCCCATACCTGCACAAAGGCAATGCTGTAAATAGCAATTTTTTTATCGCCCAGCCAGGAATGCTGCAGTACCTCCAGACCCAGTTTTTGCAGAGTCAGATTCAAAAAACCAATACTGGGGTCGTACATGAATATCCAGATAAACGCCACCGAAACCGAAGCAATAATGGTGGGCAGAAAAAACAGGGCCCGGTAAAAAATATTCAGACGGGTGTTTTTGACCAGCAAGAGAGCAAAGAGCAAGGAAAAAGCGGTTTGAAATATTACCACAAATAAGGTGTACTTGATGTTGTTCCCCAAGGCCTGATGAAAAACCGGATCCTGACCGATCATAAACTTGTAGTTGTCCAGCCCCACCCAGTTGTAATCGGGCGAGATACCGTTCCAATCGGTCAGCGAAAGACCCAGGGCTGACAGTGTGGGGGTAACAAAAAAGACCAAATACATCAGCAGCCCCGGCACCAGGAAAAAGATGAGCCCCCGGTACTTGCGCATAAGAAAACCTCCCCGACCGCTCTGGCCCCTGCCGGTTCTTCATCCGGCAGATATGATCGGGCGGGGCACCCCGACGGGTTGGCCCCGCCCATCTGTCAGTATCAGCAATTTGAAATTACCTGACCGACATTACTCTGCTTCAAGTCGCAAAGCCGCTTATTTTTTGCCCCGCACTCTCTCCACCACGGCCTGGGCCCTGCCCGCCGCTTCCTGAGGAGACAGGCCGGCAATCACATCCTGGAAGGCCACTTCCACTGCTTTCTTCACCTCTTCATCGGGTATAGTATAGCGCGGCTGGAAGCGGGTCTTCTTATTCAACCATTTGGCCTGTTCCTGCAGTTCGGCCGATTCGTACTTGACGCCTTTTACCGTCAGCATCTGGCCGGTTTCATTGGCATACAGGGAAGCAACCTCCGGCCGGGTGAGAAACTCCAGAAACTTCTTGGCTTCGGCCTGGTGTTTGGATTTAGCATTGATCCCCAGCATAAAAGTGGTAGTGTGAATACCTTCCCACACCGCTTTGTCCGCCGGCACGGTAATGGGGGCCAGCAGGCCCATTTCCATCTGCGGATTTTGCTTTTTCACCGTAACCATCAGATATGACCCCATGGCCAGCATGGCTCCCTGTCCCTGGGCAAACTGGGCGGTAACCCCTTCTTTCTTGCTGCCCAGCACATCTTTCTGGAAGTAACCTTTGTCGTTCAGTTCCTTGATCTGGGCCAGCGTCTGAACAAACCACTCATCGGTCAGTTTGGCCTGCCCGTCCATCACTTTCTGGAAGATCTCCTCATCGGGCGCATTATTCATCAGCATGGGGTTGATAAACTGGCCGGGGCCGTTATCACCGGGCAGCAGAATGGGAGTAACGCCGTTTTTCTTCAGCGTTTCACACAGAGCCAGAAAGCCATTCCAGTCTTGGGGCGGCTCCAGGTTGTACCTGGCAAAAATGGCCTTGTTGTAAATGGGTATGTTGTAGACCAGCTGATAGGGCAGGGCCAGCTGCTGGCCGTCCTTCTGACCGGCCTTGATCAAATTGGGCTCAAAGTTTTGTACAAAAGGCTCGTTGGTCAGGTCAACATAAGCATTGGCCTTGCTGATGGAATTGAAATGGCTGCCGGGATAGGCGGTGAAAATATCCGCCCCCTTGCTGGACTGCAGTTCGGCCTGAATGGCGGCAATGTAAGCCTCGGAGCCGGAAATATTCATCTCCACTTTGATGTTGGGGTTCTCCTGCTGGAACTTGTCAATAATCTTGTTAAAGACCTCAGCATCTTCCCCCCGCCAGTGGGCAAAACGAATGGTCACTTTTTCTCCGGCCGCTTTGTCGGCACTGTTGCCTGAACCCCCGCAGCCCGCAACCAGCAGGGACAGGGACAGGGCGGCTGTGGCCAGTAAAGTACCCGGACGCCATTTTTTAAACATTTTTCCAACCTCCTTAATTTTTCCACATACTGACTGTGTCCATTGTTTAAACACTTAAGCCTCGTACCGCTAATGTATCCTGCCGGGCCAGCCCTTCATCCAAAACCAGGCACCCGGACCGACAGCATCACCTCCGCCGTTGATACCTCCTACCTCTACACTCCACTGGTTCACCCCTGCTCACAACAGCCTCTGGCCAACGGCGGTTGAGAACAGGTAAAGCCTGTCCAGATCCATGTATACCGGCACCGGTTCACCGACACCGGCCTGTACCAGGTGGTGATCATTGATACAGGCGGTAACCTCCTGGCTGCCCATCTGCAAAAAGATCACCTTTTGTGCTCCCAGGTCCTCCACCAGCACCACGCGGCCGGCCAGTTCCTCACTCCAGCGCCGTCCGGTTTTCTGGCGCAGGGAGATATTCTCCGGCCGCACCCCCAGAATAACCTCTTTTTCGGCAATCCCTGCCGCCGCCGCAGGCAGGGGGATGGTAAAGCCGTCGCAGCAAAAGCGCGGAACACTGCTTTTGTCCAGGGTGCCCTTGATAAAGTTCATGGCCGGCGAACCCACAAAATCGGCTACAAAAAGATTGGCCGGCTGGTGGTAAATCTCATCCGGAGTGCCCACCTGCTGAATTTGTCCGCCATTGAGCACCACAATGCGATCGCCCATGGTCATGGCTTCCACCTGATCGTGGGTCACATAAATAGTAGTGGTCTTCAGCTGCCGCTGCAGCTTAACCAGCTCCGCCCGCATCTGCACCCGCAGCTTGGCATCCAGGTTGCTGAGAGGTTCGTCCATCAAAAAGACCTGCGGCTGGCGGACAATGGCCCGTCCCAGCGCCACCCGCTGCCGCTGGCCGCCCGAGAGCTGTTTGGGATAGCGGTCCAGCAAATGTTGAATAGATAGAATCTCCGCCGCCATGGCCACCCGGCTGGCAAGTTCGCTCTTGGGGATTTTGCGCAGTTTAAGGCCAAAGGCGATGTTTTCAGCAATGGTCATGTGGGGATACAAGGCATAATCCTGAAAAACCATGGCTATGTCCCGGTCCTTGGGTTCCAGGCGGGTCACATCGCGCCCGCCAATGATGATCTGCCCCCGGCTGGGCTCTTCCAGACCGGCCACCATGCGCAAAATGGTACTCTTGCCACAACCGGAGGGGCCCACCAGCACAATAAACTCACCGTCGGCTATTTCCAGGTTGATCTCCTTGATAACCTCCACATTTTTAAAGGACTTACCTATGTTACGCAGCGCCAGGCCCGACATATTGCCACACTCCTCCCGTACAGCTCATCTTCAGGCTAGGTCAAACAAGCAAAGATAATTATCGGCAATGGCACCGGTCAAAGGAGCCAGCCAGCGTAAAAACTCACCTGTTACCTGTTTACTGCGGCTGTCGTAAAAACTGACCGGCACCTTTTTCTCCCGGCCCCCCACTTGCTCCAGGGGCAGAGGCGAACCTTCCAGGCGCACCATATGGTCGCCCTGTCCCACCAGCGCTGCCTGCACTGCTGCCCGGCCCACCTGATACGCTTCCTGCTCATCCCGGGAGGAGCGATAAGCGGCAAAACAGCGCTGGGCCATTCCCAGTTCCTGGCTGCGCACCCGCAGTTCCAACCTCTCGGCCAGCACACCGGCCAGGTAGGCCGCTGCACCGCCGTAAACCTGGCTGCCCTGCTTGATCCGGGCAAAGGGACGGTTGCCCAGCGGCCTGCCGTCCGCACCGCGCACCCCCTCGCCCACCACCACCACAGCAAAGCCATATTCCTGATAAACCGCCCTGACTTCCCGCACCATTTCCTCCACATCCAGCGGGTGTTCAGGCAGGTAAATCAGGTGCGGCGCCTGCCAGGGTTGTTCTTTGCCCAAGGCGGAAGCAGCCGCCAGCCAGCCCACATTTCGGCCCATCACTTCCAGAACGCGTACCTGCTCAAAAGTGCGCATGGAGTAGAGATCCAGGCCCAGATCCTGCGTCACCTGCGCCACATAGCGGGCTGCGCTGCCATATCCCGGGGTGTGATCCATACCGGCAATATCGTTATCCACCGTTTTGGGCACGCCGATCACCTGCAGGTCGCAACCGTGCGTCCGGGCGGCCTGTGCCAGCCTGTGGGCGGCATACATGGTGCCGTTGCCCCCGATTTGCAAAAAGTAGTCCGCCCGGAGTTTTTTTAGCGCTCCCGCCAGGCGGGGAAAATCTTCCTCGCGCAAGGCCAGCCGGCTGGAGCCCAGAAAAGCGGCCGGCGTACGGCGCAGCCGATCCAGCTGTTCGGCGCCCAGCCCGGTCAAATCCACCAGCCGCCCCTGCAGCAGCCCTTCCAGGCCATAGAGCGATCCGAGAACTTGCTTGATTCGGCCACATTCCCGGGATTCGGCGATAATTCCGGCCAGCGTGCTGTTGATCACCGCGCTGGGCCCACCCGTCTGGGCAACAACCAGTATTCCATCCCCTGCTGCAGTCATTTTATCTCCTGCCTTCACTTACAATAATTATTGCTCCGTCACTCCATCAGCTGCCGCCAGCCACTGTGGAAAAAGCGCAGTTTTCCGGCTACCAGCTCCGCCACCGCTTCTTTGCAGGCCTGGGGAAGGCCAATCAGGTCGTAGGCGGCCGGAGCAGCCATTTGCCGCTCGATAAAGGTATCTATATATGTCTTTTTAACCTCGGTACCAATGTTGATTTTTTTAATCCCGTACTGCACCGCGCGGGCAAACTGCAGGGGCTCCAAACCTGTACCACCATGCAGCACCAGCGGTGCCGTACTCACCCGGGCCAGCTCGGCCAGCAGGTCGAAATTTAAATTGGGACAACCTTTGTAAAAACCATGGGCATTCCCTATGGAAACCGCCAGGGCATCCACAGCGGTAGCCGCACAAAACTCCCGCACCTGGGCCGGATTGGTCATCTTGCCGTGCCTGACCTCTTCTCCGTCCTCCACACCGGCCAGGGCACCCAGTTCGGCTTCCACTGATACCCCCACTGCGTCGGCCACCTGCTTCACCCGACAGGTGAGAGCAATATTATCTTCCAAGGGCAAATGGGAACCGTCAATCATCACCGCGCTGAAACCCAGGCGGATGGCCCGTACACAGGTAACCAGATCGCGGGCGTGATCCAGCAGGACCACTACGGGCACCGCAGCCCGGCGGGCCAAACTGACCATGATCTCCCCCACCTGCTCATTGCCGGGCCGGGCCAGCACAGCGGCACCCAGCATGGCAATTACCGGCAGGCCAACCCTTTCCGCACCGGCAATAATCCCCTGAGCGGTGTACAGATCATAGGTACTGAATGCGCCCACGGCCCCTGACCCGGCCGATCCGGCCAGCACTTCGCGCAATGTCACCAGTGGCATTTAATCATCCTCCATTCTGTTAAAAACCCCCAGCATCTGCGCCAGACTCCAGGCACCCTGTCTTGTGGTAATAGGTATTACCACTACTCCGGATTGCGGCGCCGCCTCTCCGCGCCGGTCAACCGGCCCTTACGGCTCAATGATCACGCCGCGGGCCGGATTGGGCAGGTCTCGCTTTAGCTCCACCCGGTACTTGTAACGATCCGGGCGATAGGCATTGTAGGAATACTCCACCGGCCGCTCGTTACTATAGACCAGCCGGCTCATCACCAGCACCGGTGCGCCCGGCGCCAGACCCAGATGAGCAGCCACCTCGGAGTCGGCCGCCCCGGCCGAAATATCCTGCCGGGCAGTTTCCAGAGCAATGTCCAGTTCAGTATGCACTATCTCGTACAGGCCGCGTTCTTGTAAATTGTACTGAAGCAGACTGCGGCCAATTTTAACCGGCCAGAAACTCTTGACATACACCACGGGATTGCCATCCATTAAGTGCACTTTTTCCACCAGGAAGAGCTTTTGTCCCCCAAAAACTGCCAGCTCGGGGTGCCGGTTCAGCAAAGCGGTGGTCACGGTCAGCTCCCGGGTGGACAACAGGCGGGCACTGGGCCGGTGGCCACTGGAACGAATCTCTTCAAAAAAACCGGTGAGCCGCCCCAAATTCTCCACATGCTCGCGTTTAACAAAGGTGCCTTTGCCCGGGTGCCTTTCCAGCCACCCCTCACGCACCAGTTCGGATATGGCCCGCCGCACCGTGGTGCTGCTCACACCGTATTTTTGCATCAGCTCTTTATCCGTGGGAAAAAGATCGCCCACATTCCACCGCCCCTGCTGCAGGGCCTGCCGCAGCTCGGAAGCGATCTGGTAATGCAAAGGCATGGGCGCCCGCACAACCATACCTCCAGTTATGGCAAGATTACATATATGTAATATTGCAATATTATATATTTGCAAATATTGTACTATATGTTTTTTAGCAAATCAACAGATAAATTTAAGGTTTTGTTAACAAAAAAAGCGCTACCATCCGGCCGGTTGACAAATTCTGCGCCACTGCTTACAATATACCAGAAGAAACGACCGGCTAAAGCCGCCGGCCATTTCCGGCCGGGGCAGAACCCTGCCGGGCATAGCGCAAAGCGATGACCGGGCAAGTAAGCGCCTGTGCACCGCCCAGGGAGGAGGGATCGTGACTGCAAGTCCCTCTGCGGCTGCTGGTGCTGAAGAACCCCCGGGAGCGGCCGGGCGAACCGGACGGGCTTTCCCCATCGGGAAACCTGCTCCCAGTAGCCGGCACGGCATGCTGGCCCCGTTACCGGCCAAAAAGCAAGCGGGATTACCCTCCCCGGGTAATCCAATCAGGGTGGCACCGCGGGAAGAAAGCCCCGTCCCTGGCCGTGTTATTGTCATTGCACGGGCCGGAGAGGGGGTTTTGGCTTTTTATACACCACATTGCCTGGAGGGAAAGAAATGCTCACCAACCGACCGCGCGGTACCAGCGACATACTGCCCGCCGACATACACAAATGGTATTACCTGGAAGACACATTCCGTCAAGTGTGCCACCAGTACGGCTACGGCGAAATCCGCCTGCCCATCTTCGAGCACACCGAGCTGTTTGTGCGGGGCATGGGCGATACCACCGACGTGGTGGAAAAGGAAATGTACACCTTTAACGACCGGGGCGGCCGCAGCATCACCCTGCGCCCGGAGGGAACGGCCGGGGCGGTGCGGGCCTATCTGGAAAACAATCTGTACGCCGGACCCCAGCCGGTGAAAATGTATTACCTGGGCCCCATGTTCCGCTACGACCGGCCCCAGGCCGGCCGTTACCGCCAGTTCCACCAGGTGGGCATCGAAGCCTTTGGCTCCCACGATCCGGGCCTGGACGCCGAGATCATGGCCCTGGCCATGGACTACTACACCCGCCTGGGTTTAAGTGGCCTTTGCCTGCAGGTGAACAGCGTGGGCTGCCCGCAGTGCCGGCCGGTGCTGCGCCAGCGCCTGCAGGAATTTTTCGCCCCGCACCGGGAGGAACTTTGCCCGGACTGTCAAAGCCGCTACCACCGCAACCCGCTGCGCCTGCTGGACTGCAAAAATGAAAAATGCCAGTCCCTGGGCCAGGGGGCCCCTTCCGCCCTGGACTGCCTCTGCCCGGAATGCGCCGCCCACTTCGCCGCCGTGCGGCACCAGCTGGATCTGCTGGGCGTATCCTACCAGGTCAATCCCCGGCTGGTACGCGGCCTGGACTACTACACCCACACCGCCTTTGAGATCCTGGTGGGCGGTATAGGCGCCCAGAGCGCCATCGGGGGCGGCGGCCGCTACAACGGACTGGTGGAAGTCTGCGGCGGGCCGCCCACACCGGGCATCGGCTTCGCCCTGGGCCTGGAGCGGATCATTCTGGCCCGGGAAAGCCAGGGCCTGCCCTGGCCCCGCGCCCGGCAAATGGACGTCTATGTGGCCGTGGCCGATGCGGCGGCCGCCGACCGGGCGGTGCGCCTCCTGACCGAACTGCGCTCCGCCGGCCTGGCCGCCGAACGCGACTACCTGGGCCGCAGCCTGAAAGCCCAGATGAAACAGGCCGGGCGCTTGGAAGCAGCTTTTACGGTCATCGCCGGCAGCCAGGAACTGGAACAGGGCCGGGTGGCGGTAAAGGAAATGTCCACCGGGGAGCAGCACACCGTACCATTGGAGCAACTGGTAGATTTTCTGCAAGGGAGGATGCGATAAACCATGCCGGAAAGCATGCAGGGACTTTCCCGCACCCATCGCTGCGGGGAGCTAAGGCTGTCCCACGCCGGTCAGGAAGTAGTGCTCATGGGCTGGGTGGCCCGCCGCCGCGACCACGGCGGCTTGATCTTTGTGGATCTGCGCGACATCAGCGGTATCGTCCAGGTAGTGTTCAGCCCGGACATGGCCGACGCCGCTTTCAATAAAGCGGAAACCATCCGCAATGAATATGTGCTGGCCGTGCGGGGCCGGGTGGTGCCCCGCCCCGAGGGCACGGTCAATCCCCAGCTGCCCACCGGCGAAGTGGACGTACAGGCCAGCGAGGTGCGCATCCTGAACCCGGCCAAAACGCCGCCCTTTTATATCGAAGACGACATCGACGTGGATGAGAACCTGCGCCTGCGCTACCGTTACCTGGACCTGCGCCGGCCGGAAATGCAAAAGGCCCTCCTCCTGCGCCACCGCGCGGCCAAAGCGGTGCGCGACTTTCTGGACGAACACGGCTTTCTGGAAATCGAAACGCCCATGCTGACCAGGAGCACCCCGGAGGGGGCGCGGGACTATCTGGTACCCAGCCGGGTCAACCCGGGGCGTTTCTACGCCCTGCCCCAGTCGCCCCAGCTGTTCAAGCAAATCCTGATGGTGGCGGGTTACGACCGCTATTTCCAGATTGTGCGCTGTTTCCGCGACGAGGACCTGCGCGCCGACCGCCAGCCCGAATTCACCCAGATCGACATGGAAATGTCCTTTGTCGATGTGGATGATGTGATTGAACTGACCGAGCAGATGATCGCCCATCTCTGCCGGGAAACCACCGGCCTGGAGGTGGTCACCCCCTTCCCCCGCCTGACTTACCGCGAGGCCATGGAGCGCTTCGGCTCGGACAAACCCGACCTGCGCTTCGGGCTGGAACTGGTGGACATCTCTGACATCGCCCGGGGCTGCGATTTCAAAGTGTTCCGGGCCGCCGTGGAAGCCGGCGGCCTGGTCAAGGGCATCAATGCCCGGGGCTGCGCCTCGTTCAGCCGCAAGGAAATTGACGACCTGACCGCTTTCGCCGCCATTTACAAGGCTAAAGGACTGGCCTATCTGTTCATCACCCCGGAAGGGATCAAATCACCCATTGCCAAATTCTTCAGCGAGGATGAACTGGCGGCCATCACCCGGCGGATGGGAGCCGAGCCGGGCGATCTACTGCTTTTTGTAGCCGATGCTCCGCCCGTGGTCCACGCCGCCCTGGGCGCGCTGCGCACCCACCTGGCCGCACGCCTGAACCTGATCCCGCCTGATACCTTCCGGTTTCTCTGGGTGGTGGACTTCCCGCTGCTGGAGTACGACGAAGAAGAAAAACGCTATGTGGCCATGCACCACCCCTTTACCTCCCCCCGGGAGGAGGACCTGCCCCTGCTGGAGAGCGAGCCGGGCCGGGTGCGGGCCCGCGCCTACGACCTGGTGCTCAACGGCATCGAGGTGGGCGGCGGCAGCATCCGCATCCACCGCCGCGATATTCAAGAAAGGATGTTTGCCGCCATCGGCCTCACCCCGGAGGAAGCGCGGGAGAAATTCGGCTTTTTGCTGGACGCCTTTGAGTACGGCACCCCGCCCCACGGCGGCATCGCCTTTGGTTTCGACCGGCTGGTCATGCTGCTGGCCGGCAAGAAGACCATCCGCGACGTTATCCCCTTCCCCAAGACCCAGAGCGCTACCTGTCTGATGACCGGCGCCCCTGGCCCGGCCACCCCGGGCCAACTCCGAGAACTGCACGTGAGGAGCGAAGTCAAGCTGCCCGGCGGCAAGCAGAGCTGAAACAGAACCGAAACCCAGCCTGTAACAGGGCCGGGTTTTTTATAGTGTTATCAATTCTTAACATTAGCAATAGCTGGAGCCCATCGCCACCGTGCCGCTGCAAAAAGACGGTCAGTTGGACCGGCGGGCTTTGCGCACCCTGGTGCTGGAACTGTGAACCAGCCGCAGCCGGGGTCTATCCTTTTCCGCAGCATGACAGCAAGAACAGCCACAGTCCGGGTGGGCCGGGTGACCGGTCGTCCCCGGCCCACCGCCCCGGGCCGGGGCGGGCCGACCATCCGCCTGCCGCGGCTTAAAGCCCATGGCCTCCAGCTGGCCGACCACCTGGGCGCGGATGCCGTCCAGGTACTGGCGGCGCAGCCGGTCCTGTTCCTGCTTTTCCGCCGCGGTCAGCCCCGCACTGCGCTGTTTGCGGGCCAGTTCATTGATGCGGTCGATCAGTTCCCGGGTGATCAACTGCCGCCACCTTCCTCGCGCACCTTTACTGTGACCAGGATATTTTTGCAGCAGTCGGCATTGCGGATCATAAAGCAATCCTCTTTTTCCAGAACCTCACAGGGCCCGGTAGCCTCCACCACCAGCTGCTCCCTTTTTATGCCGCCCTCTTTCTCCACAAAGAGCATGCGCCCCAGCGGTACCAGATAATCCTGATAAAGCACCTGCACCGGCTCCACCCCCTGTTAAAATATTGCTGCGGCCTGTGCCAGCAGGCCGCTAAGGCCGGTAAAACAGTTTTTCCAGCAGCCATTTCCCCAGCCGCCAAACGGGCGAAACCCATGGCCTACCATGTCCCGTTAAGAAAGGGATTGTAACGAGCCTCCTCACCCACTGTGGAGGAAGGGCCGTGCCCGGGGTACACCCTGGTTTCGGGCGGATAGACCAGAATCTGCCGCCGGATGGAGTCAATCATCTGCTCGTGGTTGCCGCCCGGAAAGTCGGAACGCCCCACCGAACCGGCAAACAGGGTATCGCCGGTGATCAGGATGCCCTCCCCCACCACCTCCAGGCAAATACCGCCCGGAGTGTGCCCGGGAGTGTGCAGCACCTTGAGCTGCACCTGCCGGCCCACCTGAATCAGGTCGCCATCGGCCAGCTGCCGGTCGGCGGCCCGGTACTGCACGCTGGCCCCCATGAACATGGACAGGTTGCGGGCCGGGCTGGTGAGCATGTCGGCATCGGCGCTGTGGATGAGCACGCTGGCCCCGGTGGCCCGCTGCACCGCACCCAGCGCCCCGATGTGATCCACATGACCGTGGGTGCAGATAATCTGCGTGCACTTCAGGCCCAGTTTCTCCAGGGTTTGCAAAATGCGGGAGCCTTCCGCCCCCGGATCCACCACCGCCGCTTCTTTGGTTTCCGGACAGCCGATAATATAACAGTTGTTATCCATCGGGCCGACCGAAAGTTGGTGAAAAATAGCTCCCATCTTCAATACCTACCTCGCTTTCCTACCCAAACTGCTACACTTTCCTGACCCGCCGCCTATAAGCCGCGGCCATCAACTGGTACGCCGTACATCGTATACATCCTTCACCTTGAGCAGGCGGGTATATAGAAAGTCCAGCTGTTCCTTGCTCTTGAGCTCCAGCACCAGCTCCACCCAGGCCCCATTGCGGCGGCCCCGGGCGGTCACCCCGCTGGCGCTGATCTTCATCTCCATGAGCACGGCCAGCACATCGTTTAAAAAGCCAGCCCGGTCCAGGCCGGTTACTTCCAGTTTAACCTGAAAGGGGGCCTGAAAATCCTTATCCCAGCTCACTTCCACCAGCCGCTGCCTCTCCCCGTTTAGGAAAGCAGCCATATTGCGGCAGTCGGCCCGGTGGATGGATACCCCCCGCCCCCGGGTGATGTAGCCCACAATGGGGTCGCCGGGCACCGGATTGCAGCAGTGGGCCAGGCGGATGAGCAGATTATCCACACCGCGCACCCGGATGCCCTGGGTGGGCCGCCCCCAGTCCTGGCGCGCTTTCAGCGGGCGGACGGCCTCCCGGACCATTTCCTCCCCGCTGCTTTTCTTCTCGGCCTTCAGCTCTTCCTTGAGGCGCAAAATCACACTGGTGGGAGTCAGCAGACCATCGCCGATGGCCGCGTAAACATCATCCAGCACCTGCAGGCCGTGCTTGCGCCCCTGCTCCAGCAGCTTTTCGGCCAGCTTTTCGCTTTTGATCTGCTCCATCTCCAGGCCTTGTTTTCTGGCCTCTTTTTCCACCAGTTCCCGGCCCCGGGCCATGTTTTCCTCGCGCTGTTCCTTGCGAAACCACTGGCGGATGCGGTTTTTGGCCTGGGAAGTCTTCACCAGGGTCAACCAGTCCCGGCTGGGACCGCTGGCGTGTTTGGAGGTGAGGATTTCCACGATGTCTCCGTTCTGCAGGCGGTAATCCAGTGGCACAATCTTGCCGTTCACCTTGGCCCCCACACAGCGGTGGCCCACCTGGGTGTGCACCCGGTAGGCAAAATCCACGGGCACCGAGCCGGCCGGCAGCTCAAAAACGTCGCCCTTGGGCGAAAAAACAAACACCGCATCGGCAAACAGGTCGATCTTGAGGGTTTCCATAAACTCGCGGGCATCCCGCAGGTCGTGCTGCCATTCCAGCAGCTGGCGCAGCCAGGCCAGCTTCTTGTCAAAATCGCTGTCGCCCAGCCCACCTTCCTTGTAACGCCAGTGGGCGGCTATGCCATACTCGGCGGTGCGGTGCATCTCCCGGGTGCGGATCTGGATTTCCAGCGGCTCCCCCTGCGGACCAATCACCGTGGTGTGCAGGGACTGGTACATATTGGACTTGGGCATGGCAATGTAATCCTTAAAGCGTCCCGGGATGGGCTTCCACAGGGTGTGCACAATGCCCAGGGCGCCGTAACAATCCTTCACCGAGGGCAGAATGATGCGCACGGCCATGGCGTCGTAAATTTCGTTCAGGTCCTTGTTCTGTTCCTGCATTTTGAGGTGGATGCTGTACAGGTGCTTGGGCCGGCCGGAAATGTCGGCCTCCAGCCCCACCGCCGCCAGGCGGGAACGCAGGATCTTGATCACCCCGGCAATATATTCCTCGCGCTTGGCCCGGGTTTTGGCAATGCGTTCGGCCAGTTCGTAGTAGCTGGCCGGCTCCAGAAAACGAAAGGCCAGGTCCTCCAGCTCCCACTTCAGGTGGTAAATGCCCAGCCGGTGCGCCAATGGCGCGTATATCTCCAGGGTTTCCCGGGCGATCTCCTTTTGCTTGGGCTCGGGCTGGTAGCGCAGCGTGCGCATGTTGTGCAGGCGGTCGGCCAGCTTGATCAAAATCACCCGAATATCCCGGGCCATGGCCAAAAGCATCTTGCGCAGGTTTTCCGCCTGGCGCTCCTCCTTGCTCTTGAACTCCAGCTTGCTGATCTTGGTCACGCCGTCCACCAGCCGGGCCACTTCGCCGCCAAATTCCCGCTCGATGTCCTCCAGCGTAAAGCCGGTGTCTTCCACCACATCGTGCAGCAGGCCAGCCAGCAGCGTGGCCAGGTCCAGTTCCAGGTCGGCCAGGATGTGGGTGACCGCCAGGGGATGGGTGATATATTCCTCACCGGAAATGCGGCGCTGCCCCCGGTGGGCCTGTTCGGCGTAGCTGTACGCTTTACGCAGCAGGGCCACATCGGCGGCCGGATTATACAGAATCAGCCTTTGCACCACATCTTCCAGTGTCATCTTTCTCCACCCCCTTGCGACATTATTCTCGAACTTAAAGCACATTAAAAGATTAAACTTCGGCACCAGCGGGCGGTATCCTCTTGCCAGCGCCGCCCCAGACGGTACATTTTCGCCCGTTCAAGGTCTTTTTTCGCCCGCTCCCCGGGACAAAAGAAGGCCAGCTGTTCCCCCTGCCGCTGAAAATCCACCAGTTCCAGCTGGGCCAGCACGGTCAGGGCCGTGGCCAGGGTCAGAGTAGCGGCATCGTACCCGGCGGCGGACAGCGCGGGCAGGCCCAGCAGTTCCGCCAAATCCACCTGCCCGGCCCGCCGCTGCACCAGAAAACGGTACAGATCGCCCAGCACCGCCCGCTCCGGCGCCAGGGCGGCTAGAAATCGCTCGTTTTCCGCCAGTTCTTCCTGTTGGCCCAGGCAGAGCACACTTTCCCCCGCGGCCAAAGCCAGCAGGTACTGGCGGGGTAACCAGGGCAGCTGGTACAGCACCACCAGTTCGCTGGATAGATCCGGTTCCAGCATGCCGTAGGTGGTCACCAGCACCCGGTACTCCCCGCTCCGCCAGGCCTGCCACTGCTGCTGGCGCACCCCGGCGGGCAGGCCGGGATGGCAGCAGGTGACCGCTAAAAACTCCCGGCGCAGCAGAGCGGCCACTTCCACTGTATCGGCTGGAATGTGCACCAGCACCAGAGCGCTCTCCACCCGGCGCAGGGCGTCCAGCAGAGCTGCTTCGCGGTAACGGTTCGGGCACGGTTTGATTATTTTATGCAGCGCAAGGGGGTGATGCCTTTTGCCGGGCGCCGCGGGCGGGCAATATTTGGCCGCCACCTCGGACGGCAGGAAGGACGGTGCCCCGGCCCGACCGTGCTGCCAGATGTACACGGCCGCCTCGGGCCAGAAAGCGGTTTCCGCCAGCCCGCGCAGCGCCTGCCGCCCCTGCCGGCCGCGCTCCCGCTCCTCCCAGCGGGCCGCCGGCCGAATATCCTTCACCTTTAGCTGCAGGGCCCGCCGCCCTTGCCACTCGTTGATAGCCGGCGCAAAAGCCAGATCCACCGCCCGGGCCGCCGCGATTTCCTCCCGGGCCGCCGCCAGGTTGAAGGCGATGCAGTCCAGCTCCACGCCCTGTTCGCGCACCGTCATTTTCAGGTGGTCACCGTTTTTGCCCACCGCCCGGCAGTGCACCAGGGCCACCTCCCGGCAGGCCAGTACGGGGGAGGGGTTATCATATCCGTATGGTGAAAGCAGCGCCAGCTCGCGCACCAGCTCCTCGCTCAAGTCGGGCAGGGATACCAGCGCATCCAGCTCCAGCACCGGCCGGGCCGCACCGCTCTCCGGCAAACCGGCCGCATGGTCGTTGATCGCCCGGGCGAAGGCGGCGATGTTCTGCCGGGCGATGGTAAAGCCGGCCGCCTGCTCGTGCCCGCCGTAGTTCTCCAGATAGCTGGCGCAGGCGGCCAGCGCCTCGTAGAGGTGAAAGCCGGGCACACTGCGCCCCGACCCCTTGCCGTGCTCCCCCTGCAGGCTGATCAGCAGCACCGGACGGCTGTATTTTTCCACCAGCCGGGCGGCGACAATGCCGATCACACCGGGGTGCCACTCTTCCCCCGCCAGCACCAGCACGCCCTGCCCGGCCAGCACCGGGTCACCGTCCACCATGCCCATGGCCTCGGCCAGCACCAGATTTTCCACCTGCTGCCGCTGCTGGTTGGCCCGCTGCAGTTGCCCGGCCAGCTCCCCGGCCCGGGTCTCCTCCCGGGTCAGCAGCAGTTCCACGGCCGGCCCGGCGTCGCCCATCCGGCCGGCGGCATTCAGGCGCGGCGCCAATGCAAAGCTCACCTCCCGGGTACCCAGGGCCCGCCCGTTCACACCGGCCGCCCGGCACAGGGCGGCGATGCCGGGCCGGCCGGCAGCCTCCAGTTCGGGCAGGCCGTAACGCACCAGCAGGCGGTTCTCCCCCCGCAGCGGCACCACATCGGCTACGGTACCCAGGCAAACCAGATCCAGATAGCGCCAGGCCTCGCGGGGCGGCCGGCCCAGCGCGGCATACAGGGCCTGCACCAGCTTGAAGGCCACCCCCACCCCGGCCAGCTCTTTATCTGGATACTGGCAGCCGGGGCGGCGTGGGTTGATCACGGCCAGCGCCGCCGGCAGTTCGGGCGGCGGTTCGTGATGGTCGGTGATGATCACGTCCACGCCGGCCTCCTGCAGCCAGGCCACTTCCTCCCGGGCGCTAATGCCGCAGTCCACTGTCACCAGCAGAGTGGCCCGGTCAATTTGCTGCTCCAGGGCCGCGCGGTGCAGTCCATACCCCTGGGTAATGCGGTCGGGTATGTAATACCGCACGGGCAGCTGCAGGGAGCGCAGGGCATCCACCAGCAGCGCCGTAGCGGTTACTCCGTCCACATCGTAATCACCGTACACCAGCACGGATTCACCCCGCCGCACCGCCCACACCAGCCGCTCCACCGCCCGGTCCATATCCCGCAGCAGGAGTGGCGGGTACAGATCGTTCAGATCACCGGCCAGAAAGTGCCGGGCTTCGGCCGATGTGCAGATCCCCCGTCCCACCAGCAGCCCGGCCGTCACGGCGGAAAGGCCCAGTCTTCTGGATAAAACATACTGCAGGGCCGGATCGTGGTCCCGCAGCTGCCACAATCTCTTTTTCATCAAGGCTACTCTCCTGTCCCTGTCCGCGGCGCGGCTTTGGGTTCGCGGCCGTTGGCAGGCCGCGGTCCCCAGGCCGCACCCTGTACTAGCAGCATTTTATGCCCGAAAGGGGGCCCCGGGCAAGTATTTTATCGCCGGCCAGGTGCTCGTCGGAACATTCTTTTGGACATCCTTTGCGGGGGCCGCCCAATAAAAATTAGCTTAAATTTCCGCCCGGCACAACTTTTTGGAGTGATATATTTCACATATTTTGTGTTGTCCCCGACCTATTTGCACCATGGTTAAACCACATTGCAAACCAAACGGTCTAAAAATCTGGTTTACCCACCCCAATGACAAGTTACATCAATCACATTCCCAAGCAACCCGCTCTCTTGCCAAAACTGTGGTGACAATGTACAATAAAATTCAAATAATTGCCTTTCCAACAGGCCCAAGGAGGGGGAGAAACATGTCCGCCTTTACCGGAACCCTGCCGGCCAATGCAGCGGCTGCCCCGGCCCGGCCAGGTCTCTGGCGCTGCCTGCAAAAATATCTGGTGAAAAAGGAATTTACCCGCACCGCCACCATCTGGCACAGCGCTTTCAGCTATGATATTACTCCCAATACGGCCATTAGCAACTTTTTCCACTGCCCGCCCGTCACCCGCCTGAGCAGCGGCGACTGCTACCTGTACATTTTCAGCCGTCCCGACTATCAGGGTGCCTACTGCATTGTTCGGCCGGGTGAACTGGTGGAAACCCAAAGCTGCCAGTCCCTGATTGCCAGCCTGCAGCCGGTGGCTCTGGGCAGCGTGCAGCAAAGCGGCAGAGCCCCCGCCTGGTGCTGGGAAATGGACGGCCCGCGCTACCTGTGGCATTTTGGAGGAAGCTACCGGTTTGCCTGATATTCCGGCAAAAGCCCTTCCGGGCCGCAGATTCAGGCCGGCGCAACCCGGCCCACCCGGGACCAGATCTTGTCCCTGCGCCACCAGCACCGGAACCGCGAGCACCGTCCCAAACAAAAAGGGCGCCGGTTTCCGGTCGCCCGATAATGGATTTTTGAAAAAACCATCGATATAACATGTTTGGGTTGGACTGCCTGCCGGCTGTTCTCTGCACCGGCGGCGGCCGGTTACACTTCGGCTTTTTTCACCGGCTTGCTGGTGGTCAGACCGAAGCCTTCACACAGGTAGTAGATGGCCGCACCGTACCAAACCGTGTACAGCAGGTAGAAAATGAGCATAATGCTGACCGAAGCCTTGTTGTCGCGCACATGTTTGATTTCAATACCGTAGTAGTTGTAGGCCGGCTCCAGCCCTTTTTTCATGACGCTGTTAATGGCGCTGGATTCTTTGAAAAGCTGCTGTTTCTTGAAGCTGCTGTCCATGGCCTTGAAGGACTGATACCATCCATAAAGGGCTTCCCGCGCCTCCAGACCGTATTTGCTCTGCAACTGCCCTCCTCTGTTGTAGTACATAGCGTCACAGTCTTCCAGCACATGGACCATGATTTTGCCCAGATCACCCTGCACTTTCACACTTACATCCTTTATCTCTGTGCGGGCTCCAGCCTTGGTATAAAGCTGGGCCCATTTTTCTGCCTCTTTGCCATCCCTGGCCTTCAGGGTGACGGCGATCTCATTGCCGTCCTGTTTGTGGGCCTTTCTGATTTCCTCCGGGATGAAGTAAGCCGAACCCTTGGACAGCGAGTTGAACATGTCATCGGCGTACTCCAGCCCGTTGCGGCCATTGCCGAAGGAGGGCGACATGATATAGAAGTAAATCCCGATGAAGGAAACCAGGAGCAGCAGACCGATGACAAAAGAACGGGAGTTGCGGATCATACCTGATCACTCCTTTCCAGCCGCCGCCATGGCGCTTTCCGCCCGCAAGCGGGGGATATTACGGATAAAGGCGGTAATGATCCAGAGGGCGAAAATAGCCACCAGGACGAAGAAGACCCAGGCGCCGATACTGGCAATCAGCTTGCCGGTAGCGGCATCTAACTTGATATAGCCCATCTGCGACATTTTTTCCGGCAGAGCAAACAGTCTGTTCACAAAACCGGCCAGGATAGCCAGGGCGTAAAAAGCGCGGATATAGATGCCCGGTACACATTTGGTGGTCAGAGCGCCCAGCTGAATGCCCAGTAGCGAACCCAACAGCATACCCATGGCCAGAGTGTAGAAAACATAACCGTAAACCGCATACTGGGCTATGGCACCATAACCGGCCGTGAAAATAATTTGCAAAATATCGGTGCCCACCGTGGTAAAGGTGGATACGCCCAGGCCGTACACAAACATGGGGAAGGTGAGGAAGCCGCCGCCCACACCCAGGATGGAGGCCACAAAGCCGACCACCGCACCGCACAGGGCCACAAACGCGGCCGAAATTCTGCGCCCGCCGGGCACAATGTCTTCATCGAACTTGATCATGGGAGGCAGGTTGACTGACTGCAGCTTGCGAGCCAGGGCTGTCAGGTCACCGGAGCCGCCCCCGTGCACATCATCATGTCCGCCCGCTGTTCCCTGCTGCCGGGCCTTGCGCGAGCTCATGAAATCATACAGGGCGTAAAAGCCCAGGAATCCCAGCATGACCACGTAAACCGAACTGATTACAAAGTCGCTCAGCACGGGGTTGTAGTTGAACAGGGCCCGGTTGAGCACCCCTCCGCCGGTCACACCCAGACCGGAACCCACCAGAAAGGCTACCGCCAGAGCCAGGTTGACATTGCCCAGCTTTTTGTGAATTGTGGTACCCATAATCGCCTTGGCAAAAATGTGGAACATATCGGTACCCACGGCCAGGATACCTTTAACTCCCAGGCTCATCAGGGCGGGAGTGATTACAAAGCCGCCCCCGGCGCCAATACACCCGGTGATCAAACCGGCGCATATTCCCACCAGAATGGAACCGTAAAATATGGTGGGGGTGTAATGGGACGGCCCGAAGGCCGACTTGCTGCCGATAAATCCGGGCAGGGCACCGGCAGCAAAGGCTATGGCCGGCACAATGATGGGCAGGGTCATGATCAGCAGAATGAGCAGCTTGCGCCGGTCGCGCAAAATGACCTGGCTGGTTTCAATTTCCCAGCGGGCCTGCGCCCGCGCCGCCGTCATCAGCGTGTTATATACAGCACGCATGGTTACACTACCTCCTCTTCACAAAATTACTACCTCCAAAATTGCTCGCATTTTTTACTACGGGTTGCTTTCTCCCCAGTAATGTGCACCGCTGTAGACCTCTCTCACCTCCCTCCGCTCGTCACTTCGCCAGTGGAACGCCGTGCCGCCTTGCGCACCGGCTGGATATAACGACTGACCAGTTAACCGATTGGCCACCCACCAGTTTACCTTTTCTAATTAGCATGCGCTTTAAGCGCTGGCATTGGCTTTAGGTATGTGATAGTTTTTACTATCACTTGCGCAATTTGACCGAATGCTTTATGCCCTTGCCGTCTGCCCCCTCCCGCCTTTCCTGCTGTGTTGCTTTGAGTCTAGAATTGTGTCACTACACTTGTCAAGAGGTTTTTTGTATTATTTTTCACATTATATTTTGTGTCCACACCCTGCGGACGGGCCACCGCCGGGTACCGCCCTGTGCCGGATTTGCCGCGTTTTTTAGCGGACCGCCCGACAACCCGGTCCGCTGAGCGATTAATTCCCGGCCTGTTTAACAATAAGTTTAAGGCAGACTCCGACCAGTGTCAACAACATATTGTGGTATATTTCACATACCCAGCTAAAACCCCCAATGACAATTCACTCCCCGGCCGGGTAAAAAAAGGGCCGCCCGGCGACGCTCCAGCGGGACTGTCATCACCCGGCGGCTCCGGCCGGTGTAGTGACATCTGTCACTACACCGGCAGTGATTTTTCAGGCCAGACCTTTTTGCTGAAGGTACTCCATGAGCATTTTGGCCGTACCGCCGGTGATTTTCAAGCAGTTGCGCAGGTGCTCCTTGCTGTCGAAGGGGTGCGGGTTGAGGGCCCGGCAACAGGTATTGCCGTGCTTTTCCTGAAACAGATCGTGAAACTGGCGGGTGAGCTCATAAGCGGCGTCCCGGCTTTCCGCCGCCGTGGTGCGCCCTTTGAGCGCCCCCAGCACCAGGGCCGAAGCCGTGAGGGCGCCGCACATGCACCCAGCATGACCCAAACCGCCGCCCAGGCCGGTGGCCAGGCGCACCGTCTGGGGCGGGAAATCCAGCTTGAGCAGTTCCCGGAAAGCCAGCAGGATGGACTCGGCGCAGTTAAAGCCAGCTTTAAAGAGTTCTCCGGCCAGATTGCGGGCCATCAGGGCCCTTTCCTCAGCCAGGTTAGACATGGTGGGTTCCTCCTTTTTAGCAAATTATCCCGGCAAAACCAGGACAGGGCTTTTTCTTTAGATCAATTTTCTTCATCTCCGCAGGTATGCTTTCTAGCCGGATCCATCTGCTGCCCAGCAAATACCCGCACAGCTCACCCCCCAGGGCGAGCCACGCTGCTCAGCGCGCCACCTTCAGCCGGCGCACCGCCGCTTCCAGCCCCTCCAGGGTAAGTTCAAACATGGGAAAAATACGGCGGATGAGCGTTATGGTATCGTAGGCATCGTCTCCCGGCCACAGCCGGCGCGGCAGCGGGTTGAGCCAGACGGCGTGCGTAAAATGCGCCGCCAGGCGCTCCAGCCAGACAATGCCCTTTTCATTGGCGGCGGCACTCCAGTCCAGCGCTCCGCCCTCCATGAGCAGCTCGCTGGGTGCCATGCTGGCATCGCCCACAATGATCAGGCGGTAATCCGGGGAAAGCTGCCGGAGCACGTCCAGGGTTTTCACACTGTTTTTGACCAGGCACAGGGGGTCCAGGAAGAGCTTGTCATAAACGCAGTTATGAAAGAAATATGTCTGGAGATCCTTGAAGTGGCTGGCCCGGGAAGCCGCCGTGAACAGGCGGCTGCACAGCCGGGCGTGCGGGTTCATCGAGCCGCCCGAGTCCATCAGCATGACCACCCGGATGGTGTTGCGCCGCTCCCGCTCCCAGACCAGGCTCAAGAAACCGGCCTGCCGGCAGGTTTCCCGCACGGTTTCTTCCACATCCAGCACATCTTTGGGGCCGTCCACCCGGCTGCTGAGCCGGCGCAGCCGGCGCAGGGCCAGCTCAAACTGGCGGGTGTGCAGCGTCTCGTCCTGGCGGAAGTCGCGGTAACGCCTTTCGCCGGCCACCTTGACGGCGGACCGATTGCCCGACTCGCCGCCGATACGCACACCGGCCGGATTGTAGCCGGAGTGCCCGAAAGGGGAGGTGCCGCCCGTGCCGATCCAGCGGTTGCCGCCGTGGTGCTCCCCTTTCTGCTGCTGCAGCCTCTCGGCCAGGCGGCGCTGCAGTTCTTCCAGGCTGAAATCCTGCCAGGGCGAGCGGTTTGGCCGGTCCACCTTCAGGGGCGGCAGGGCGTTCTGCAGCCAGCGGGCTACCCTTTCAGCCAGCTCGGGCGAAGTCTGCACCTGCTCAAAGTAGCCGGCAAAGGCCTGATCGAAGCGGTCGTAGTGGGCCTCACTCTTGACCAGCACGGCGCGGGCCAGGTAGTAAAACCAAAGCAGGCTGGCCCCGGCCAGGCCGCGATCCAGCGCCTCCTGCAGCACCAGCCACTCGGTGGGCGTCACGGGTACACCGCAGCGGCGCAGCTCATAATAAAATCCGGTGAACAATTGTCATCACCCCGGTCAATTCCAGCTGTAGCGGGTTTTCTCGGGGGGCCGGCCGGCAGCCAGGCGCCGCAGGGCCAGATCGAAGTCCTGATTTTTCTTGAGCAGCACGCCCAGAAAGGGAATTTCCTTCTGCAGCTTTTCCGGTGTGATACCGCCAAGCACCAGGGCCTGGATCCAGTCCAGCAGTTCGCTGGTGCTGGGCTTTTTCTGCAAACCGGGCACCGCCCGCAGGGCATAAAAGGCTTCCAGCACGGCCGCCAGCAGCTTTTCCTCCAGCCGCGGAAAGTGCACCCGCACAATGCGGGCCATCATTTCGGGTGTGGGAAAGGCGATGTAATGAAAAATGCAGCGCCGCAGAAAGGCATCGGGCAGCTCCTTTTCCGCGTTGCTGGTGATGATCACCACCGGCCGGTGCCGGGCGGTGATGGTCTCTCCGGTCTCCGGGATGTAAAAGCTCATCATGTCCAGTTCCCACAGCAGGTCGTTGGGAAACTCCAGGTCGGCTTTGTCAATCTCATCAATCAGTAGCACCGCCCGCTGCTCACAGAGAAAGGCCTGCCCCAGCTGGCCCAGTTTGATGTACTGCTTGATGTCGGACACATCCCGGTCGCCAAACTGGCTGTCGTACAGGCGCTGCACCGTATCGTAAACATACAGGCCGTCCCGCGCCTTGCTGGTGGATTTGATGTTCCAAATATACAGCGGCATATTCAGGGCCTGCGCCACACTGCGGGCCAGCATGGTCTTGCCCGTGCCCGGTTCGCCCTTGACCAGCAGCGGCCGGCCCAGCGCGGCGGCTATATTCACCGAGTATAGCAAATCCTCATCGGCCAGATAATCGGCCGTTCCCCGGTAGGCCATTTCAGCCATTGCGCACCTCTCCTTTACCGACAGTCCCTGCCGGCTGCCCGGGTTTCACCGGCAGTACCCTGCCGGCACCCGGCGGACTTAATTTTCTGACACCTGAAGATAGTATAGCACGTCTTACCAGCTTTTTCATGTCATATTTTTGCCAGCAACATGGACAGCCTATAGACAAAAGAATTTCTTTTGAGGTCTGGCCTGTGAAAGAACTTGCCTTTGCAAAGAATTTGCCCATCCCGGCCGGGCGAACAGATGAGTATTAACACCAGGCGCAAAACTATTTCCATGAAGGGAGACTCAAAGCATGTTCTACAAACAAAACCGCATCAGCCGCAAGGCCAATCAAATGCTCCACCCCAGCTGGTGGGGCTGGCATGTGATCACCATCCCCGCCCTGCTGCTGGCCGGATACGCCCTGGCCAAACGCGGCCGCCACGGTTATGGCGGAGAGGGCAATTACGGCGAGGAAATGTGAGTGTAAACAAAAAAGGCCGCTGTCCGTGCCCCTGGTGGGGTGGCTACAACCGGCCAAACCTTTTAAGGAAATACTTTTAATCAGAAAAATTACCGGAGAGAAACTGGAAGTCCGCACAGACCTCCAGTTTCTCTTTTTTAATTCAGTGCAGGAAGAAGGTGTGCGCCGCGGCGTTAACCACCTCGGACACCGGGCCGGGGTACACGCCCAGCAGCAGGGTCACCAACATGGTCACCACCAGGGTGGCCCAGACCGGGCCGCCTACAGCAATGGGCGTGCCGTCCAGAGGCTCATCCCGGTACATGACCAGGGCCACACGCAGGTAATAGTAGACCGAGACCATGCTCATGATCAGGCCGATGAAGGCCAGCCAGAGGTAGTTGTCCACAATGGTCTTGAATAGGTAGAATTTGCCCACAAAGCCGGCCAGGGGCGGGATGCCGGCCATGGAGAGCATAGACACCACCAGCACGGCGGCCATGAGGGGCGAACGCTGGGCCAGGCCAGCGTAGTCCTTGATCTCGTCGCTGCCCGTGGCGTTGTAGAAATGGGCGGCCACAGTGAAGGCGCCCACAGTGGCAAAGACGTACAGGAAGGCGTAGAACATGACGCCCTTAATGCCAGCCTCACTGGCTGTAACCAGGCCCACCAGGATGTATCCGGCCTGGGCGATGCTGGAGTAGGCCAGCATGCGCTTCAGGTTGGTCTGGGGAATGGCCACCAGGTTGCCCACGATAATTGTAACTGCAGCCAGGATGGCCACCACGGTGTTCCAGCTGTCCCAGATGCCGGGCAGGGCGGCCACAAAGATGCGCAGCAGCACAGCAAAGGAAGCCGCCTTGGAACCCACGGCCAAAAAGGCAGTGACCGGTGTGGGCGCGCCTTCGTAAATATCGGGCGACCACATATGGAAGGGCACGGCCGAAATTTTAAAGCCCAGGCCGGCCAGCAGCAGCACCACGCCCAGCATGAGGGCGGGGGTGGGATTTAAGGCCGCGGCCCGGCCCACCTCCAGCACGGCCACACTGCCCGTGATGCCGTAGACCAGGCTGAGGCCGTAGAGCAGCACGGCCGAGGACATGCCCGCCAGCAGCACATACTTCATGCCGGCCTCCACCGATTTGCCGTCGGTGCGGCGGAAGCAGACCAGGATGATGAAGGCTATGGTCATCAACTCCAGGCCCAGGTACATGGTCATGAAATCACCGGCCGAGGCCATGACCACCATGCCCAGGGTGGCGAAAACCAGGGTGCTGTAATATTCACTCCAGCCGCCCAGCTGGCGGTCCACAAAGCCCTGGCTGCCCAGCACCACCAGAGCGGCGGCCACCAGGAAGGTCAGCTTGAAGAAATAGGCGTAGCCGTCCACGATATAGAGGCCGAACATGGTGGTGCCCTGGTTGCCCCAGCAGGCCACGGTCAGCCCGGCCACGGCGGCCAGGGCCAGGGCGGTGAGCCAGCCCAGGCCCTGCCGGCTGTCTTTGGGCACAATCAGGCCCAGGATGAGCAGGGCCAGGCCCAGGCCGGCCAGGGCCATTTCAGGAATAATCAGACTGAGATTAACCGGCATTTAGAACACCCCTCCGATCTGCAGGGCGTTTTGGATTTGCGACATGAGCGGCACCACGCCGCTGTTGATCATGTCGAAGATCAGGGAAGGCAGCAGACCGCCAATCACCAGCACACTGCCCAGCACCACCAGGGGCACCATTTCCGGACCGTGGATGTCCTCCAGGTGGTCGTATTCCGGACGGGGTGGGCCAAACAGGGTGTTGGCGCCGGCCCGCAGCACATAGAGGGCGGTGAGGATGATCCCGGCGATACCGACCACGGCCAGACCGCCGTACACCTGGAAGGAGCCCACAAAGATGGTGAACTCGGGGATGAAGCTGACCAGGCCGGGCAGACCCAGGGAAGCCATGGCCGCCATCATGAAGCCCACCGCCAGGCGCGGCGTCTGCCGGGCCAGGCCGCCCAGGTCGGGAATCCAGCGGGTGTGGGTCTTTTCATAGATAAAGCCAATCATGGCAAAGAACAGGGCCGCCATCACGCCGTGGGCGAACATATTGGCCACAGCGCCGTTCACGCCAATCACGTTGAGCGAGGCCAGGGCCAGCAGCACATAGCCCATGTGGGATACCGAGGAGTACCCTACGACGTATTTCAGGTCTTTCTGGGCCAGGGCGGCAAAGGCAGCATAGGCCACACCGGCTACCCCCAGCACGGCCACATAGGGCGCCCAGAATTTGGCCCCCAGGGGCAGGCAGAACAGAGCGATCTTGACCAGACCGTAGCCGCCGATCTTCTTCAGCACGCCGGCGTGGATCATGGACACAGCCGTGGGCGCACCGGCGTAGCCGTCGGGCGACCAGGAGTGGAAGGGCCACATGGAAATCAGCGAACCAAAGCCGAAGAGCATCAGAGCGTACAGCCAGATCTGGTCGCGGGCCGGCAACTGCTGCCCGGCTTCGGCCAGGGCGGTGAAGCTCATGTCGGGAGCTCCCAGCACGCCCACCGACTTGACGAAGAAGGCAATCACACCCACCAGCAGGAAGGCCGACCCGATCAGCAGGTAGATGGTCAGCTTCATACCGGCGTATTCCTTGCTCACCCGCTTGGAGCTACCCCAGATAATCACCAGGATGTAAATGGGGATGACCACCACTTCGTAGAAAAGCAGGAAGATGAACAGGTCGTGAGCCACAAAGGTGCCCATCACGCCCGTGATTAGCAGGCAGAGCAGGATAAAGAACTCCCGCGGCCGGTTTTGCACATTCCAGGAAGCAAAGACGGCCGAAAAGCCAATCAGGTTGGTCAGCAAAAGCATGGGCAGGCTGATGCCGTCCACGCCCAGAAAGTAGCTGACGCCCAGATCTTTAATCCAGGGAATTTTCTCCACAAACTGCAGGCCGCCCAGGGTCTGGTCATAGGCAAAGTAGACATAGAGCGACAGGGCCAGCGAGACAAAGGTGCCGGCAGCAGCCAGGCATTTGATCAGCTTGCCCTCGCCCCGGGGGATGAAGGCCATGATCAGGGCGGCCACCACGGGAGCCAGCAGGATGGTGGTCAGGACGGGAAAACCGCTCATTTACTTGACACCTCCCAGAAGCCCGGCGGCGGATGGGGCGGTGAAGGCCAGGATCACGGCCACGGCCAGCACGCCCAGGAAGAAGACCAGAGCGTAGTTCTGCAGGCGGCCGGTCTGGGACACGCGCAGGCCCTCGCCGGACAGGCGGGTGATGGCGGCAATGCCGTTCACAATCACGCCGTCGACAATGTAGATGTCGAACAGGTAGAACAGTTTGGCGGCGCCGTCCACCAGGTTGTGGTTGAGCCAGAGATAAATTTCATCAATATAGTACTTGTTGTAGAGCAGGGTGTGCAAACCGCGGTATTTGTCGGCAAGGGCGTGCGCTCTGGCTTTGTCCTTGTCCGCGCAGTACAGGGTGTAGGCCAGGTAGATACCGCACACAGCCAGCACCACGGATCCGATCATGATCAGGAAGTTGGGCTCCAGGTGGTGCGGGTGGCCGAAGTAGATATAGTGGGCCCAGGAATATTTCTCAGGTGTCCAGGGGGTACCCACCAGACCGCCCACCGTGGCCAGGAAGGCCAGCACCATCAGGGGCACGGTCATCACATAGGGCGACTCGTGCGGGTGATTTTCCGGTTTCTCCTCGCCGAAGAAGGCCAGGAAGATCATCCGCCACATGTAGAAGGCGGTCAGGAAGGCGGTGAAGGCCGCCATGGCAAAGAGCACATAGTGACCGCTTTCAAAGGCGCTGAGCAGGATTTCATCCTTGGACCAGAAGCCGGCGAAGGGCGGGATACCGGCGATGGCCAGGCCGCCGATGACAAAAGTCCAGCCCGTGATGGGCATTTTCTTGATCAGGCCACCCATTTCCCAGACGTCGGCCTTGTGGTGCAGGGCGTGCAGCACCGAACCGGCACCCAGGAACATCAGGGCCTTAAAGAAAGCGTGGGTCCAGAGGTGGAAGAAAGAAGCGGTCAGGCTGCCCACCCCCAGGGCCAGCATCATGTAGCCCAGCTGACTGACGGTGGAGTAGGCCAGGATGCGCTTGATCTCGCGCTGGGTAACCGCAATGGAGGCGGCAAACAGCGCGGTGAAGGCGCCGGTGACGGCCACCAGCTGCATGGCTGTATCCACCTGGTGGAAGAGGAACATGGTGCGGCCCACCAGGTACACACCGGCCACCACCATGGTAGCGGCGTGGATCAGGGCGCTGACCGGGGTGGGACCTTCCATAGCGTCGGGAAGCCACACATGCAGCGGGAACTGGCCCGATTTACCGATGGGCCCGATGAAGACCAGCACGGCGATCAGGGTCAGCACACCCAGGCTGGTGTACTGCTGGAAGTTTTCAATCTTGTGCGCCAGTTCCACCAGATCCAGGGTACCGAAGACAATGGCCAGGGAGAGGATGCCCAGCAAAAGGCCGAAGTCGGCCACCCGGCAGGTGACGAAGGCCTTTTTGGCCGCCTCGCGGGCCGAGATCTTGTGCGAAAAGAAACCGATCAGGAGATAGGAGCACAGGCCCACCAGCTCCCAGGCAATGAACATCTGCAGCAGGTTGCTGGAAACCACCAGCAGCAGCATGGAAGAAGCGAACAGCGACAGGTAGGAGAAGAACACCGAGAAGCCCGGATCCCCTTCCATGTAGCCCACCGAGTAAATCTGGATCAGCGAGGCCACCAGGGTGACCATGAAGATCATCATGGCCGAAGAGGGGTCCAGCTGAATGCCCACATTAATCTGCAGGTCGGGCGCACCGGCCGGCCCCAGGGAGAACCAGCGGGCGGCGTACACCAGAGGTTTTTCCACAAACTCGTGGCTGGTGAAAACCCCGTAGGCGGCAGCCGTGGCAATCACACAGGAGCTAACCATGGCCGTGATAGAAACCAGGGCGCTCAGCTTGGGCCAGGGCTTGGTCAGGAATATGATGATCACAAATGCCAGGGCGGGCAGCAGCGGCACCAGCCAGGCATGGTAAAGCGCAAATTCTACCATAATATCTTCCACACCCCCCTTACCACTTCAGCCAGTCGAACTCGTCCAGGTTGACGGTGAGCTTGTTCCGGTAGATGGCGATGATAATGGCCAGGCCCACGCCCACTTCGGCGGCGGCCACCGTGATCACAAAGATGGCGAAAATCTGGCCGATGAAATCGCCCGGCGTGACGTACTTGCTAAAGGCAATCAGGTTGATATTGACCGCGTTGAGCATGAGCTCAATGCAGATGAGCACCGATACCGCGTTTTTCTTGGCCAGCACGCCAAACAGGCCGATGCCGAAGAGGATGGCCGACAGCACGGTGTAGTGCACCAGGCCGATGGTTAAAGGTTGCATTTACTCCTTCACCTCCCGGGCCAGGAAGATGGCCCCCACCAGAGCCACCAGCAGCAAGAGCGCGGCCACTTCAAAGGGAATGACGTACTTGCTGAGCAGCAGCTGCGCGATATTTTCCACGGTTTTCTCGGGCACCGGGGCACCGGCATCCAGCCACTGGGTGCGGGCGGAAAGGGCGCCGCACAGGGTGATCACCAGGGCCACCACAGCAGCCGAAATTTTGGTCTGGCTGTTAAACAGGTTGGTCTGGCCCATATTGCCGCGCTGAATGAGCATGATACCGAAAACCACCATGATGCAGACCGCGCCGGCGTAGACCATGACCTGCACGGCGGCCAGGAAGTCGGCGTCCAGGGTGAGGAAGAGCCCGGCCATGGCGATAAAGCAAACGGCCAGCCAGAGCACCGAGTGCACGATGTTGCGCAGGCACACCACCAAAAGGGCCGAGCCCACAATGGTGGCCGCCAGAACATAAAAGGCCAGCGCAGTCCAGATACTGCTTTCCATGACTACTTACCCTCCTTGGCCGGGGCGCCCTCTTTGGCTTTGGCCGCCGGCTTTTCTTTGGCCGCAGCATCTTTGGCGGCCGCGGCGGCCTTGGCGGCAGCAGCCTTCTCGGCCGCGGCTTTGGCCTCGGCTTCGGCCTGGGCCACCACTTCGGGCGGGGGAGCCGGGCGGTCCACCAGGGTCAGGCGCACCCAATTGCGGGTGTACTGGTTCATATCAATCACATTGCTGAATTTCAAGGCGTCCTTGTTGCAGGACTCCACGCACAGGCCGCAGAACAGGCAGTACTCAATGCGCATGATATATTTGGTCAGGTACTGCTTTGTGCCCACTTTGGTGCGCTCCAACTGGATCACCTTGTTGGGACAGGCGTTGGCACACAGCCCGCAGGCGATGCACTTGTCCACATCCAGCTCGAAGCGGCCGTGGAAGCGGGGAGCCATGGGTATTTTCTCGTCGGGGTATTCCACCGTCACCTTTTTGCGGAAGAACCAGCCCCAGGTAATCTGCAGTCCTTTCAGTAACCCTTGTCCGAACATGCTCTCACCACCCCATCGCCCGGTAGAGGTACATGCCTACCCCGGTAATAAAGATGTTGGCCAGCGACAGGGGCACCAGCACCTTCCAGCCGAAGCCCATGAGCTGGTCAACCCGGATGCGCGGGTAAGTCCAGCGAATCCACATGAAGATGAAGATCATCACGTACATCTTGAGGAAGAACCAGACCCAGGACGGGATGAAGGTCAGGCCGAAGGGGGCCAGCCAGCCGCCCAGGAACATCACGGTGCACATGGCCGAAACCAGCATGACGTTGGCGTACTCGGCCAGGAAGAACATGGCAAAGCCCATTCCGCTGTACTCGGTGTAAGGACCGGCGATGATCTCGGATTCCCCTTCCACCAGGTCGAAGGGGGTACGGTTGGTTTCGGACACGCCGGCGATGAAGTAAATCAAAAAGGCCAGGGGCTGGGTAAAGATAAACCAGATGTTTTTCTGGGCGCTCACCACTTCGGACATATTCAGCGTGCCCGTGATCATGACCACGCCCAGCAGGGCCAGCACCAGCGGCAGCTCATAGCTGACCATCTGCGCCACCACGCGCATGCCGCCGATCAGCGAGTATTTGTTGTTGGAGGACCAGCCGGCCATCCAGAAGATGATGGTGGATAGCGAGGCCACCGCCAGGAAGTAGAACACGCCGATGTTCATGTCCACCGCGGCCATGTTCTCCCCGAAGGGCACCACGGCGTAAATCATGAAGGGCGGCGCAAAGATCAGGGCAGCCGCCAGTAAAAAGACCACCTTGTCGGCATGTTTGGGCAGGATGATCTCCTTGGCCAGCAGCTTGCCGATGTCGGCCGTGGTCTGCAAAAGGCCCTTGGGACCCACCCGGTTGGGGCCCAGACGGCACTGGATAAAGGCGGCCACCCGGCGCTCCATATACACCAGCCAGAGCGCGTTGACCAGAATAAACACCAGGATAGCCAGCAGCTTGACCACCATGACCACGGTGTCGGCACCCAGGGCGGGCAGACCCAGCCCCTCCAGCGCACCGCGCAGTCCGGCGGCTATCCCTGTAAAAAGATTTTCACCCATACCTCTTCTCCCCTACATGGAATTTGCTAGCAGTCCACTTCGCCCAGCACGATGTCGATGCTGCCCAGGATGGCGATGACGTCGGCAATCTTCCAGCCTTCGCACAGCTGGCCCAGGTAGCCCAGGTTGATGAAGGAGGGGCGGCGGAAATGCACGCGGTACGGTTTGGTGGAGCCGTCGCTGACAACGTAGGCGCCGTATATACCCTTGGAGCTCTCGATTTCGGCGTAGGCATCGCCCGCCGGCGGCTTGAGCACTTTGGGCACTTTGGCCATGATCTCGCCTTCGGGCATTTGCTCCAGCGCCTGCTCGATGATGCGGATGGACTGGCGCATCTCCAGAATGCGCAGGCGGAAGCGGTCGAAACAGTCGCCGTTCTTGCCCAGGGGTACCTCAAAGTCGAAGCGGTCATAGACGCTGTAAGGCCGGTTTTTGCGCAGGTCGAAGTTGACGCCGCTGGCCCGCAGCACCGGACCGCTCAGGCTGTAGTTGACGGCCACTTCGGGGGGAATGACGCCCACAAACTTGGTCCGGGCCTGGAAGATCTCGTTGCCCGTGATCAGGCCGTCGTACTCGTCACAGCAGGCCGGGAATTTGGCAATGAACTCCTTAATTTTGGGATAGAACTCCTCGGGCAGGTCCTCGGCCACCCCGCCAATGCGGAAATAGCTGAAGGTCATGCGCGAGCCGCAGATCATTTCCAGCATGTCCAGCACGTCTTCCCGGTCCCGGAAGGTGTAGATGAAGGCGGTAAGCCCGCCGATGTCGGCACCATAGGCGCCGGTAGCCACCAGGTGGCTAGCAATCCGGGACAGCTCGCCCACAATGACCCGGATGTACTCGGCCCGCTCGGGCACCTGAATGCCCATGAGCTTTTCCACCGCCGCCACATAGCCCCAGTTCATTAGCATGGCCGCCAGGTAGTCCATGCGGTCGGTGTAGGGAATGACCTGGGTGTAGGTGCGGGCCTCGGCCAGCTTTTCAATGCCCCGGTGCAGGTAACCCGGCACGGGCGTGGCCTTGACCACGGTTTCCCCGTCCAGCTCCAGAATAATGCGGAAGACACCGTGGGTACTGGGGTGCTGGGGGCCCAGGTTCAGCACATAGGTTTGGGTTTTCACGCCTCTCTGCCCCCTTCCCACTGAAAGTCCTTGCGCAGCGGATGGCCCGGGAAGTTGTCTTCCAGGAAAATACGCGTGGGGTGACCCGGGTAGCCAGTGAAGTTGATGCCCATCAGGTCGTAGACCTCGCGCTCCTGCCAGTTGGCGCCGCCCCAGAGCGGGCAAAGCGAAGGCACGGACGGGTTTTCCTTGTCCGGCAGAGGGCATTTGACCATCAGTTCGTAGCCGTGTTCAAAGGAAATCAGGTTGTAGACCATTTCAAAACGATCGGCGTAATCCACCCCGGTGAGGTTGGTGAGGTAATCCATGGCGTAGTCCGGATTTTCCTTCAGCTCCTGCATCAGCGGCAGGAGCTGAGCGGCGTCCACCGTGAGCACCTGGTTCTCCGCCACCTGCAGGCCGGGGAATTTTTCACTTAGGGCTGCCAGCAGTTCAGCCGGTAATTGCTTTTGGGCCACGGATCTGGTTCACCACCTTGGGATTGAGGATTTTTTCTTTTAACATCAGGTAGGCTTCAATAACGGCCTCGGGCCGCGGCGGGCAACCGGGCACATATACGTCCACGGGGATGAGTTTGTCCGCCCCGGGCACCACGTGATAGGAGTCCACAAAGGGGCCGCCCGAAATGGCGCAGCTGCCCATGGCGATCACCCACTTGGGTTCGGGCATCTGCTCGTACAGGCGCACCACAAAGGGAGCGGCCTTTTTGGTGATGGTGCCGGCCACCAGCATCACGTCGGCCTGGCGCGGCGACCCGCGCATCACCTCGTAGCCGAAGCGGGAGAGGTCGAAGCGGGCCATGTTGGCGGCCATCAGGCCCTCGATGGCGCAGCAGGCCAGGCCGAAGCCCAGCGGCCAAAGAGAGTGGGCCCGGGCCAGGTTCAGCAGTTTTTCCAGCGGAGCCAGATAGACCAGACGCTTCACTTCATTGATGATGGCCGGGTCTTTGGTCAGCTTTTCCACCGGATGGACTTCTTTGTTTACATCCATTCTAATGCTCCTTCCTTCCAGGCGTACCACAAGCCCACAATCAGGATGAAGATGAAGATGATCATTTCAATGAAGGCGAAAAGCCCCAGGCTGGTGAATTTGACGGCCCAGGGGTACAGGTAGATGGTTTCTACGTCGAAGATGACGAAGAGCAGAGCGTACAGGAAGTAGCTGGTTTTGAACTGCACCCAGGTGGGGCCGATGGTGTCCACACCGCATTCGTAAACTTCCACTTTTTGCGGCGTAGTGCGGCGCGGGTGGATGATGAAGCTGGTGATGATGCCCCCGGCGCCAAAGACGATGCCCACGATGAGGAAGATGGCGATTGCGCCCCAGTCGGAAAGCATTGGTTTCCCCCCTTTCTGTGCGTGATTCTAGCCTGGACAATGGCTCACTGTGTTATTATACTGCAAGTTGACTGGCTGGTAGACCAGCAATTATTGACATACACCCCGGAAAGTGCGGCGGTGCACCGGACTGGGACCGAACTGCCGCAGGGCGGCCCGGTGCTCGGCAGTGGGGTAGCCCTTGTGCCGGTCGAAACCGTACTGCGGGTAGAGCTGGTGCAGGGCCTGCATCAGGTCGTCGCGGTATACTTTGGCCAGCACCGAGGCGGCGGCAATGCCGGGGCTTAAAGTGTCACCCCGCACCAGGGCGGTCTGGGGCAGGTCCAGGCCGGGCACGATAAAGCGGCCGTCCACCAGCACATGCTGGGGGGCTATGCTCAGCCCCCGGACGGCGCGCTGCATGGCCAGCAGGCTGGCCTGCAGGATATTGAGGCGGTCTATTTCGGCCACAGTGGCCAGGGCCACGTTCCAGGCCAGGGCCTGCTGCTGGATGGCGGCGGCCAGAGCCTGGCGCTGCCGGGCGGTGAGCTGTTTGGAGTCTTTTAAGCCGGGCAGCCGGCAGTCGGGCGGCAGGATGACGGCGGCCGCCACCACGGGCCCGGCCAGGGGACCGCGCCCGGCTTCGTCCACGCCGGCGATGTACTCCAGGCCGCACTGCCGGAGGAACTGGTCGGGGGAGGGCGGCCGGGCGGGGCTTTCCAGGGACTCCGGCGGCACCGGGCTGTCTATAGCGTTAATTTCGGAAGTTGCTGGCGGGTCAGATGGCTTTGACGTTTCTGGATTTTCCGATGTTTTGGACATTTCCGCCACCCTCCCGTATAACATTTTTTCGCGATGAAAGGACAAATCCCTGCCCCGAATGTAAATATTTTTTGGGTGAACGGTTTGGGGTTGGGGCGAGCATGTGCAACGCTCACCCGGTCGTCGCATACGGAACTGCATCAAGCACTTACCCAGGGCGGGTGTGCATCATTCGCTCGCCCGAATTCCGTGCCGGGCTCGCTCAGGATTGGCACACCCGCTGCAGATCGTCAAGCTCATCGAAGGCGGACATTGTGCATTTCGCCGCCGCAATCACACAATTCCAGAGTAAAGCGCCCCAGTTTGCCCTCGCGGAAGTCGTGCAGCAGCTGTACGGCGGCGCGGGCCGGGTCGGGCCGTCCGCCGGGCAGCAAGAGACCGCGCCTTTTGCCGATGGCCGCCAGCCAGCAGCGGGCGGCGGCGGAGGGCTCGCTCTGCAGCAGGTGCAGCCAGGGGTCGGCGGGTAAAGCGGCTGGCGGAGCAATCTCCTGCAGAGCGGGTGTGCCATCCGGCAACCCGGTGCTCATTTCGCCCGCTCTCCCGGCCGGTCTGCCGGCAACCTCCTCCCCCGCCGAACCGTAACGTTCCTCCAGGGCCGGCGGCCGGGTGAGCAACAGGTAGTCAATCAGGCGCAGGGCGCATTCTTCCACATTGTACAGCTCTTCCTTAATCGCTCCGGTGAGGGCCAGTTTGAGGCCCACGGCCGGATCGGCGAATTTGGGCCAGAGGATGCCCGGTGTGTCCAGCAGTTCCACGGCGCCGGACAGGCGTACCCACTGCGGACCGCGGGTGACACCGGGCCGGTCAGCGGTGCGGGTGGCTTTGCGGCCAGCCAGGCGGTTTAACAGGGAGGATTTGCCCACATTGGGCACGCCCACAATCAGACAGCGGGGCGGCCGGGGGCGGCGGCCCCGGGCAGTCAGGGCAGCCATCCGGGGCGCAGCCAGCCGGGCTACGGCGGCCGGGATGCGCTCGGTGCCGCCGCCGCGCTGGCTGTCCACCGCCAGGGCGGTGTGCCCCTGCCGGGCGAAATATTCCCGCCAGGCAGCAGTGGCCGCCGGGTCGGCCAGATCGGCCTTGTTCAGCACCACCAGGCGGGGATAGCCCTGCAGGATGGCGTCAATGTCCGGGTTGCGGCTGCTCAAGGGGATGCGGGCATCCAGCAGTTCGATAGCTACGTCCACCAGTTTGAGGTTTTCCTGCACCTGCCGGCGGGCTCTGGCCATATGGCCGGGGTACCACTGGATCTGCACGACAGCCCGAAACCTCCTTGCAAATAGTAAATTAGCACTACAGCGCAATTTCAATTTTCGTGAGTGGGTGTGCATCCTGCGCTCGCCCGAATAAATAGCTCAGGAAAGCCACGCCCGCCAGTTCACAGAGCAGTCTTAGCGCAAGATCTTAATATGCCCAATCGGCCAGTAAATAAATACCGCCTTGCCCACCACATTCTCTTTGGGCAGTGGGCCCCAGATGCGGCTGTCGTCGCTGTTGTTGCGGTTGTCGCCCATCATCCAGTAATGGCCGGGCGGTACCTTGACCGGGCCGAAGTCGGCCATTTTCAGACCCACCGGCAAGTAGGGCTCGGGCTGCAGTTTGCCGTTGATGTACAGCCGGCCGTCCCGGATGGCCACGGTTTCCCCCTCGAAGGCGATCAGCCGCTTGACAAAGTCGCGCGAAGGGTCCAGGGGGTATTTGAAGACCACAATGTCACCCCGCCGGGGCTGCCAGAAGTGATAAGTAAACTTGCTGACAATAATCCGGTCGTTGATCTGCAAATTGGGCTCCATGGAGCCCGAGGGGATGTAGAAGGGCTGGATGATGAACATGCGGATGAGCGCCGCCAGGACAACGGCTATGACTATGGACTCCAGCACTTCCCGGGCGGGTGATTTTTTCTTTTTTTCTGGCAAAACCTCAGCCATGGAAATGTCACACTCCTCCAGGCGGTTTATCCCCGGCCGGGCGCACCGGCCCCGGCCATACCCGCAAGAAAAACGGCAGGTTTTGCTGATCCGCACACATTCCCAGTGCGGAGCAAATGAGTACCGGGCCAGCATCCGGCACCAGAGGTAAAAAAGGGACTGACTGGCAGTCCCTTTTGTTTCCGTACCTATCTTCTCCCGGCTTCTTTGATGCGGGCGGCTTTACCGCGCAGCTGGCGCAGGTAGTACAGTCTGGCCCGCCGTACCCGGCCGCGCCTTGTCACTTCAATGCGGTCGATCTTGGGGCTGTGCAGCGGGAAAGTCCTTTCCACACCCACGCCGTAGGATACACGGCGCACGGTGAAAGTCTCGCTCATGCCCCCGCCGCGGCGGCGGATGACCACGCCCTCGAAGACCTGAATCCGCTCCCGGTTGCCTTCAATAACTTTGTAGTGCACCTTGACGGTGTCGCCGGGTTTGAACGCGGGAATTTCCTGCTTTAAGTACTCCTTTTCCAGAGACTGCACCAGGTTCATGCTTTCTGCCTCCTTCCTGGGGGTGTTCGTGTCGCGGCGCAATACCGACAGAGGACCACCCTTGATCCAACAGCCAATATTATAGCACGCCGGCGCAGCCACAGGCAAGTTTATCCGGCAGCGCCGGCCCGGGTTTTTATTTTAAAAAAAGTTTACGTACCGTCCAGAACCTGCTGGATTTCCTCCAGCACCCGGCGCAATATTTTTTTGTCCTCGGCGGTGAGGGAGGCTTCTTTGAGCAGTTCGGGCCGTGCGGCCAGGGTACGCAGCAGCGACTGGCGCCGCCGCCAGAGGCGAATGTTTTCATGATGGCCGCTTAAAAGCACTTCGGGCACCTCCAGGCCCCGAAAGGAGCGGGGCCGGGTGTAGTGGGGGTATTCCAGCAGGCCGTCGCTGAAGGATTCCTCCTGCGCCGAATCCTGCTTGCCCAGCACGCCGGGCACAAAGCGGGCCACGGCATCCACCAGCACCATGGCCGGCAGTTCGCCCCCGGTGAGCACATAGTCGCCGATGGAGATCTCCTCATCCACCAGGACCTCCCGCACCCGCTCGTCTATTCCTTCATAGTGGCCGCAGAGGATGATCAGGTGCTCTTCCTGCGCCAGCTGGCGCACCAGGGGCTGGGTAAGCACCCGCCCGGCCGGGCTCATGTAGATCAACCTGCCGGGCGAGGAGGCCTGCCGGCGCACCTGCTCCACGGCCCGGAAAATGGGTTCGGGCCCCATAACCATGCCCGCGCCGCCACCGTAGGGCGTATCGTCCACAGTGTGGTGCTTGTTGGTGGAAAAATCGCGGATGTTGACCAGATTGATGGTGAGATGGCCGCTCAAACGGGCCCGTTTGATGATGCTGTCGTCAAAAGGGCCGCTGAACATGGCTGGAAACAGGGTGAGAATATTAATCAGCACTTGGGTCTCCCTCCAGGCCGGGCGGCAGTTCCACCCGCATGCGTCGCGCCTCCAGGTCAATTTGTTTGACCACGCTTTTCAGGGCGGGTATTAACAGAGGGGGCCGGGCTTTGCCCGCAGTGCGCCGGGTCTGCCCCGCCATGGCGGCCTCCCCTCCACCCCCGACCGGCTCGCCGGCAGCCGGGCGCTCCACCACATAAACATCATTGGCCCCGGTCTGGATGACATCGCTCACCTGCCCCAGGTGGCAGCCGGCAGTGTCGTAAACCTCCAGGCCAATGATGTCGAAGATATAAAAGGTGTCGGCGGGCAGCGGCACCAGCTGGGAGCGCGGCAGCTGCAACAGCGCCCCTTTGAGCTTTTCCGCCGCGGTCATGTCGGGCACTTCGGCAAATTTGAGCAGGATGAACTTTTTGTAGGCGCGGGCCTCGGCAATATGATAGGTGAGGTAGCGACCGGCCAGCAGCAGGGTGACCTGCGACATGCTGAAAAAGCGCTCGGGGTAGTCGGTGAGCGGATAGACGCGCACCAGCCCTTTATTACCCTGAGTGCCGGTTATTTTGCCAATGGTGATCATTTGCTCGGACATATCTTTTCCCCCTGCCGGATTTGTTCAATGATGCCGTCCCGCACCACTATTTCCACCTGCATGATGGCGCCCAGGTCATCGCCCGGCCCTACCTCCACCAGGCTCTCCGCCCGGCCCTGCACTACTTCGGCGCCCAGGGGCAACCGGGCCAGCGCCTTTAATTGCTCCAGCACGCGGCCGCGTTTTTCGGCAGCCTGGCGCCAGTTTTCCTCCAGCTGCCGGCGCAGTTGCTGAAGGGAGACGGCCGCCGCCTGTGGCGCAGCAGCTGGCACTGACCCGCCACTGCCGGCCGGCTGTGCCGCCCCGCATTTTTCGGTACTGCACCCGGGCTCCTGCAGCTGACCCGGTCGCCCCGGGCGGGCCAAGGTCACCTCCTGCGCCTGCAACTGTTGCAGGCGTTGTTTTACGGCCGCCAGTGAGGCGTCCAGGGCAGCCAGTTCCTGCTGCAGCCCGGCCGCAGCCTGCTGCTTGTACTGCTCGGTGACTATGGCCTTAATCAGCACCGGCCGGGTAATGGTAAGGCGATTCAGTAGTTGCAAAATAGCCACCCCAATGGCACTCAGTTTAATACAGTCAATCCCGGTAATACTGGCAATGCCCTGCGGCGTTGCGGGATGCAGCTGTTTACGCTATGTCTGCTGTGCATCAGGCCGCCGCAGGAGCATGAGCGGTAAATATGGTAAAAGAGGGCACCGGCGGCCCTCTTTACATTATTTCCACATTGGCTTTCTTTTTCTGCCGGGTGGCAGCGGCTTTCACCACCGTGCGGATGGCCCGGGCAATGCGGCCCTGCTTGCCGATAACCTTGCCCATATCATCCGGAGCCACGCGCAGTTCAATGTTGCAGGATTTTTCCTTTTCCACCATGCTGACGGACACCTGCTCGGGGTGGTCCACCAGTGCTCTGGCCAGAACTTCCACCAGTTCTTTCATTGGTTATATGGCCCCCTTTAAAACGGTTGCCCATCGTTTGCCACTGCACCGGCACCGCTTACTTGCCGGCGCCCAGCAGGCCAGCCTTGTTGAACAGCGCCCGGGTAGCGTCGGTGAGCTGGGCGCCCTTCTTCAGCCAGTCCTGCGCTTTGGCCTCGTCAATTTTGATCACCGCCGGGTTTTGCAGAGGATCGTAATAGCCAATCTCCTCAATAAACCGGCCGTCGCGGGGCGAACGGGAATCGGCCACCACTACGCGGTAAAAGGGCCTTTTCTTGGCCCCCATGCGGCGCAGTCTAATTTTTACAGCCATGTTAATGTCACACCTCCCTTTACTGGTTTGGCTTGCTCGGCAATGTTAGCACGCTGCCGTGCTCAGCGCAGCATGTCGGGCGGCCCGCCCGGCCCCATAAAGGGCAGTTTGGGCAGCTTGCCGCCTTTTTTCAGCGTTTTTTCCATATCCACAAACTGCTTCATCATCTTTTTGGTCTGCTCGAACTGCTTGAGCAGCCGGTTGACATCCTGCACACTGGTGCCGCTGCCCCGGGCGATGCGCCGCCGCCGGCTGCCGTTGATCTGGTGCGGGTTGGCCCGCTCCCAGGGCGTCATGGAATTGATGATGGCCTCCACATAAACCAGCTCTTTATCGTCAATGTCGCCCAGGTCTTTGAGCTTTTTCATGTTGCCCAGGCCGGGGATCATGCCGATAATCTGCTGCAGCGGCCCCAGCTTTTTCACCTGCTGGATCTGCTGCAGGAAATCCTCCAGAGTGAAATCCTGGCTGCGGATTTTCTGGTTCAGTTTGGCCACCTGCTCGGCATCGAAGCTGGCCTGGGCCTTTTCAATCAGGGTGAGCACATCGCCCATGCCCAGGATGCGGTCGGCCATGCGGTCGGGGTGGAAGGGCTCCAGAGCGTCCAGCTTTTCCCCCACCCCGGCAAACTTCACCGGACAGCCCGTAACCGCCTTGACCGAAAGCGCCGCGCCACCCCGGGTGTCGCCGTCCAGCTTGGTCAGGATGACCCCGTCCAGGCCCAGGCGGTTGTGGAAGGTCTCGGCCACTTCCACGGCCACCTGGCCGGTCATGGCGTCCACCACCAGCAGCACCTCGTGGGGCTGCACGGCCTTTTTCACGGCCTCCAGCTCGCTCATCAGTTCCTCATCGATGTGCAGGCGGCCGGCAGTGTCCAGAATGACCACATCATTGCCGTAATTTAACGCGTGCTCCCGGGCCGCCCGAGCGATGTCCACCGGGCTGGTCTGTTCGCCCATGGTGAATACCGGAATGTCCAGCTGCTTGCCCAACACCTGCAGCTGCTTGATGGCGGCCGGGCGGTAGACATCGCAGGCCGCCAGCAGCGGCCTTCTGCCCTGCTTGCGCAAATAGTTGGCCAGTTTGGCGCAGGTGGTGGTTTTGCCGGCGCCGTGCAGGCCCACCAGCATAACCACGGTGGGCGGTTTCTGGGCCAGGTTGATTTTGGCCTGGGTGCCGCCCATCAGGGCGGTAAGCTCCTCGTGCACAATCTTGATCACCTGCTGGCCCGGCGTCAGGCTGGTGAGGATGTCCTGGCCAATGGCCCGCTCCTTGACTTTTTTCTGAAAGTCCTTGACCACTTTGAAGTTGATATCGGCGTCCAGCAGGGCGCGGCGCACCTCTTTCAGGGCCTCGTCCACATCGGCCTCGGAAAGGCGGCCCTTGCCCTTGAGCTTGCGAAAGGTTTCCTGCAGTTTTTCGGCCAGGCCGGAAAAAACCATGGATAGCGCCTCCTTTGTTGAGGCAGATTGTTCTTCTTATTTATTCCCACTCATTTGCTTTCACTCACCAGAGGCACTGCGCCCGCTCCGCCCGCCCGGTCTTTTACCCTTTAAAGCTGCACATCCTCCAGCAACCTGTGCAACCTGGCCAGATACCCAACCAGCTCAGGCTGGCGGTTCACTGTCAGTGTCTCCTGCAGCAGACGGCGGGCCTGCTGCAGCTGCTCCCGCTGTTGCAAAAAGCGGCCCGCCAGGCCCAGCTTTTGCTCATAGCGCAGCAGGGTAAGCTGGCAGCGGCGCAGCACGTCGTGCACCGCCTGGCGGCTGATATGCAGCTGCTCGGCAATCTCACCCAGGGAGAGATCGCCGGCGTAGTACATTTCCATGAGCCGGCGCTGCTTTTCGGTGAGCAGCTGGCCGTAGAAATCATAGAGCAGGTTCATCCAGGCGTGCTTTTCCATGCGCTACTCCGGCGCCGCCGGCGCAGTTGCACCCGCGGCGGCACTGACAAGTATTTTTACTTGACAGGGATATTATATAGGCAGCGCCCACCAGTGTCAATGGCAGATATATTCTCCGCAATTAATCGCCCTATTATTGCTCTGCTGACAGCTTTAAATAAGCCTGGCTCTGCTGCCAGACCTTTTGCAGGTAATCTTCCACCCCTGCCTTAACCGCAGCCCGGTGGAGGTAGTTTGTTGCTCACCCATTCCAGCGATACCTCCGGGAGCCGATCTTCTCGATCATTCCGCTATCCAGGGCCTTCTGCCAGCGCAGGTAATCCAGCAAAAAAAGCAACACGTCTTCCTCCCGCTCCCGGGGCTTACTGGAGCGGGCCGGACTATTCCCGGAGGCAGCCCACTGTGTATACAGATGCAGTGACTTCAACCGCAACTTTTCCATGTAACTATCATAGTTCACTTTGCGCACTGGCTTTAATCGCACCTGCCCCCCATATTTCTCCCGCCTTTTGCATCCGCTGCCCATAGCTGCTGGTTTCCACCGCACAGGCCACCGCATTAACCGCCCCGGTTTTGTTAACTATTAACAGTATAGCATCCAGTGCCTGTAAAATAAACCAGTTTAAAATAGTGTTGCCCCAACATGCTTTCTTGTGCCCAGCTTTGTGCACAAATAATTTGACCGCGGGGCGGAAAAGTGCTAATATTTCCTTAAAATGGATTAACGGGAGCTGAAAGCATGTCCGGCCTGCCCGAGCATTTATCCACCGAGGAACGCCAATTGCTCAAACGCTGCAAACAGGCCATCCAGGCCATTGTGCCCGATGCCAGGGTTATCTTATTCGGCTCGCGGGCCAGGGGCGACGCCCGGGCCGATTCGGACTACGACCTGCTGGTGCTGATACCTGTTGTTGGCAACACCGAGCTAGACGATATAGAGGAACTGGAAGAAAAAATACTGGCGGCAATTTACGAAATTGAACTGGATAGTGATGTTATCTTAAATACAACAGTAATCCCGACCACCATATGGTCATCACCCCTCTTCCGGACACATCCTTTCCACTACTCTGTAAGCAAAGACGGGGTGAATCTATAGTGTCTAAACAGCAGGAAAAACGTGTATTGATCGATTATCGACTAGCCCGGGCCGATGAAGCATTAAAAGAAGCGGTCTTATTATTAGATGCCGGCCATTACAACACCACGGTAAACCGGCTCTATTATGCCTGCTTTTATGCGGTAAATGCTCTTTTGCTTACCAGGGGAATGTCGTCCGCCAAGCACAGCGGAGTACGCTCACTTTTCAATCAGCACTGGGTCAAAAAGAACATTGTTCCCAAACACCTGGGTAAATTTTACATGGAGATATACGAATACAGGCAAAAAAGTGATTATACAGATTTAGTCAGCTTCAGTCAGGACAAAATCTTAAAACTTTTGGAGGAAGCCAGAGGATTTGTCCAAACCATAAAGGCTATTGTAAAGGAAACCATTTTACTCCCAGAGGATGGTACTGTATGAATCAACTGATTTCACTGGACCGCGCCCTGCAGCTGACCGGCCGGGAAACCGCCGAGCTGCACCGCCGCTATGGCAACGAAGCCCTGGCCAAAATGCTGGGCCTGCTCAAATTCGACAAGCGCTTTGTGCGGGCGCAAGGCGTGCGGATATGGGACGAGGAAGATAATGAATACCTGGACTTTCTGGGCTCCTACGGGGCCATGAACACGGGACACAACCACCCGGCCGTGCTGGCGGCGCTGGCCAAAGTGCAGGACCGGCCCAACCTGCTGCAGGCAGCCTTAAACCCCCTGGCCGGAGCACTGGCCCATAACCTGGCGCAACTGGCCCCGGGGAACCTAAAGCGCAGCTTTTTCTGCAACAGCGGCGCCGAGGCGGTGGAGGGGGCGCTGAAGACCGCCCGCCTGGCCACGGGACGGACGGGCTTCATTTACTGCCACGGCTCTTTCCACGGTAAATCCTTCGGAGCCCTTTCGGTGACCGGGCGGGAAAAGTACCAGCAGCCCTTCGCCCCGCTGCTGGCCCCCTGCCAGGCCGTACCTTTCGGGGATCTGGAGGCGCTGCGCCAGGCCCTGGCCGACCGGCAGGCGGCCGCATTTATTGTGGAGCCGGTGCAGGGCGAGGGCGGCGTGCACGTGCCGCCGCCGGGCTACCTGAAAGAAGCGGCCCGCCTGTGCCGGGAACACGGGACATTGTTCATTGCCGACGAGATCCAGACCGGCCTGGGGCGCACGAGCGCGCTTTTCGCCTGCCAGGCCGAGGATGTGGAGCCCGACATCATGTGCCTGGCCAAGTCGCTGGGCGGCGGGGTGATGCCCATCGGCGCTTTCCTCTGCCGGGAGGAGGTATGGCAAAAGGCCTACGGCAGTATGGAGCGGGCCACGCTGCACACGTCCACCTTTGGCGGCAACACGCTGGCCTGCGCCGCCGCCCTGGCCACGCTGCAGGTGCTGCAGGAGGAGAACCTGGCCGGGCGGGCGGCGGAAAGCGGTACCTATTTAATGAAAAGGCTGCTTGCTTTAAAAGAAAAACACCGCCTGATCCGCGACGTGCGGGGGAGGGGCCTTTTAATCGGGGTGGAATTTGAGCAACCGCGCGGTTTATTCAACCGCCTGACCCTGGGCCTGGCGGAAAAGCTGGCCACCGAGTACACGGGCGCCCTGGTAGCCGGCCTTTTGCTCAACCAGTACCGCATTATCACCGCCTACACCCTGAACAACCCCAATGTGATCCGGCTGGAGCCGCCCCTCACGGTGGGCCGGCCCGAGCTGGACGCGGTGGTGGAGGCGCTGGACGAAATATTGAGCCGCCACAAGGGCCTGGTGGGCCTGGCGGTGGGCAACCTGCGGGGGCGTTAAGCCCCCGCTTTTATTTCACCGGCACGGCGGTCACAAAGAACTGGAAGCCTTTGGCCAGTTCGGGCACCGCAGACTGCGCCTGCTGCAGCAACTGCTGCGCCTCGGGCACCCGGCCCTGCTTTTGCGCCGCCACGGCCAGCCACAGGGCGGCCTCGCCCTTGAGCTCCTGGTTTTGGAGCAGGGGCCTGAGCATAGCTTCGGCCGGGGCATACTCACCCAGCAAACACCGGGCTGCGCCGGCGCTGAGCTGTACAGCCGGCGTTTCTTGCAGCTTTTCCTGAACCCACAGCTTCATTTCTTCCTCGGTCACCCGGGCCAGGCGCTGTTTGATCATTGCGGGCACGGCCGCCGCCTGCTGCAAATAGGCGGCGCTTTTCTCCCGCTGTCCCTTGATCAAAAGATTGGTGCCAGCGGCAAAACAGGTGCGGCCCCAAAGCTCGTACCACTGGTTTTGCAGCGAAGCCTGCTGCACCGCCTGCCGGGCGTAGGAAACCGCCTGCTCGTAGTCACCCATTTCAAAATAAACATTGGCCAGATTGGCCCGGGGCAGGGAAGCATACTGACTGCATTGCAAAGCCCGCTGCCCTTCCGCCAGAGCGGCCTGCTGGTCCCCCTTTTGCAAATACAGCTTGCTCAAATTGATATGGAACTCGGCCCGGAAAGGGTTGTAAGCGGCCGCCTTTTGCATCTGCTGCAGAGCCACTGCCCCCTGACCGGTGCGGGCCGCGCTGGTCGCCTGGCGGGCCGCTTTTTCCGCGGTAATCAAACAGCCCGTACCCAGCAGCAGCACAACAATCAGGGCCAGACCGCCATACCAGAGGAGCGGCCGCAGGCCCGCGGGCCCCTCGGGCTTACCCTGCCCGGTCGCCCCTTGCGCCTTTGCCGGCACAGCCAGAGCCCGCAGCATGCCCCACAGGGCCCAGAGCACTATGGCGTGGGCGGAAAGAGACAAATCAAAATCCAGCCAGGCGTGCAAACCCACACCCAGTACGGCCAAGGCCAGAGTCCAGACTAAAAGGCGCCGTCCGGCGTCGGACGTACCATAATAGCAGCGGTGGGCCAGCCAGAAGAAGACCACCCAGATGGCCAGGAACACCCCGGCTCCCAGAGCCCCCGCTTCCACCGCCACCTGGAAGAAATGGCCGTGCACCTGGGTGGAAATGTAACCGTAGTTCTGGAAGGTGCGGTAGCACTCCTGCCAGCCGCCCCCGCCCCAGCCCAGCAGCGGCCGCTGCTGGAACATTTCCTGTGCGGCCTCGTGAAAGGCAAAGCGCTCCAGCACATTGCGCACCTTGAGCAAAGTAATAACCTTATCATGGAACTGCTGGTTGGCCTGGAACTGCCAGGCGAAAACACCGACCGCCAACAGCACCAGCCCGGCCCCCACGGCCAGCAAGTACACCTGGCGGCGGGATAGTTTTTCCCACAGGCCCAGCTTCAAACCGTAATTGTACAGCACCTGCCAGAGCAGCGCGAAAAGGAGCGCGGCAAACACCCACAGCCAGGCCCGGTCGAACTGATTGGCCAGCGCCAGCGCGGTAAACTTGAGCCCTGCCAGCAAGGCCACGGGTAACAGACCGGCCACATGGTACAGCGCCGCCACCCGGTAGGCGGCCGGCACACCCCAGAAATAGAGCAGCAGAATTACAGCAAAAACCATAATGCCGCCATTGGAACGCGTACCAAACAACGTGACCAGCACCAGCATATTGGTCAGAGCATAAAAAAAGTAGTAGGGATTAAGCCCGGCCAGCCAGGCAGGCAGAGATGACCGGCTGCTCAGGCGCAAAAGCTGCGCCATATCCCGGCCGTGGCTGGACTGCCACAGGTAAAAGCCAGTTAAAGTGATAACTATTAAATAACTGGCCAGCGCATTGCCGTACTGAAAGGTGCCGTAAATGCGCCCTTCCAGAAAACCGTCTTTAATATGTATAATGCCTGTGGCCGTGGCCAGACCGGCCAGCGCTACACCCACCCCGGTCAAATAAATGATTTGCAGCAGGCGCCGCACATCCAGCGCACCACGCACCAGAGTGACCACCAGGAAGTAGACAATAAAATAAAGCAGCGTTTTGACAATCTCGTCCACCGCCAGGCCGCTGTTCACCGCCCGAAAAGCCGATAGCACATAAACCAGCGGGAAAGCCAGCACCAGCCAGTCCATAACATGGCCTAAGGGGCGCACCTGCCCCTGCCGGAAGCGGTAGTGCCAGGCCGCAGCCAGCACCAGCAGCGCCCAGAAAAGGGCCTTTTGCTGTTCCGTGGCAAAAAACAGGCCCCTGAAGAAGGGGGGGAAAATAAAGAGCAACGCCAGGCCCCAGAAGGCCAGGTGGTAAGTCACAGGCAGAGCTGCTGGGCCAGTGGATAATGCGCCCTGCTGCTTCTTTTTCTTGGCCAACTCTTTCGCCTCCCGTAATCCAGAAATAAGCTTGCCCCCGGCCCTACCCTCGCCCCGGCAAGCGCTGTACCAGCTTTTTGATCTCCTGCGCCCGTTCTTTAGGACAAATGAGCAGCGTCCCGTTATGTTGTACAATGATCAAATCCCGTACACCCAGAGCGGCCACCAGCCCACCTTCAGCCTGCACCAGGCAGTTGTATGTATCCAGCAATACGGCCTGACCTGTGACTACATTGCCGCACTCATCGCACTCACCCAAACGCTCCAGCGCCGTCCAACTTCCAATATCGTCCCAGCCGAAATCACTGGCCAGCAACAAAATATTGTCCGCCTTTTCCATAATACCATAATCCACAGAAATTTTTGGCAAGCCATGATAGTGCTCAGCCAAAAACTCCTGCTCCGCCACTGCACCGCCGAAACGCCAGGCGTCATCCGCCCGTCTGAGCAATGCTGACAACTCGGGCAGATGCTTATCAATCAACCGATTAATCAGATCCACCCGCCAGATGAACATGCCGCTGTTCCAGAAATAGCCGCCTTCAGCCAGATACTTCCTGGCTGTTTCCAGCACCGGCTTTTCGGTAAAACGCACCGCACGGTATATTTCTATGCCCTCCACCTGTCCCAGCAATTGATCACAACAAATATAGCCATAACCGGTTTCCGGACGATGTGGGACAATACCCAGCGTAACGATCTGCACACCGTTAAATGCTTTTTCCACAGCCAATCGCAATATGCGGCGAAAGCGTTCCGGGCGGGCAATATAATGATCGGCAGGCAGTACCAGCATTACAGCCTGCGGACAACGACGGGCCACCTGTAGCGCACCCAGGCCCACAGCAGCCGCTGTATCCCGCCCACAGGGTTCAAGGATAACATTTTCCGATGGCAAATACGGCAACTGTTCACGTACTAGCCCAGCATATTCCCGAGCAGTTATCACGATTACCCGCTCGGACGGAACAATACCCGCCAGACGATCGACCGTTTGCTGCAACATACTTCTATCGCCAACAATAGGCAAAAACTGTTTGGGGCGCTGCGGTGTGCTAAGAGGCCAGAAACGCTCCCCACTGCCACCAGCCAGAATAACGGCATATGTGCTTGAAGTGTCTATCATAATGTACCTTCTCTCCCCAGCAACTTATTAATGTATCCCTGCAACTCTGCCCGAAACCTCTCCGGAGCAAAGCGCAGAGCATTTTGCCGGCAGTGCATCGGTTTAATAACACAGCCCAACTGCTCAAAAGTGCGCACGGCATCAATTAAAGCATCCACTGTCTGCGGGTGAAAGAACACTCCTGTAGGCTGGGGCGCATCCAGCCCCTGGATTGTTTCCCTTACTCCACCTTTTCCGTAAGCTATCACCGGGGTACCACAGGCCTGAGCCTCTACAGGCACAATGCCAAAATCCTCCTCGGCAGCAAAAACAAAGGCCCTGGCCCTTTGCATGTAGTCCTTTAAAACAGGGAAGGGTTGATAGCCCAGCACCTGAACATTACTTGCGGCAAGTGCAGCAATTTTTTTGTACTCCGGCCCGTCACCAATAACAACCAGCTTTTTATCCGGCATCATACTAAAAGCTTTCACAATCAAATCCACCCGCTTGTAGGGCACCAGACGGGAAGCCGTGAGATAGAAATCACCTTTTTCCTCATGAAGAGTAAAAGAATGCACATCCACTGGCGGATATATCACCTCGGCGTCTCGGCGATAAACCTTCCAGATCCGCCGTGCAATAAATTGGGAGTTGGCAATAAACGCATCCACCCCAGCCGCCGTACGGTAATCCCACAAGCGCACACGATGCAACAAATAACGAAGCAGCCAACTTTTCAGCCCCTTGTCCAGACCAGTCTCAGTCAGGTATTGGTGCTGCAAATCCCAAACATAACGCATGGGAGAATGCACATAAGAAACATGCAATTGATCTGGACCGGTAATCACGCCTTTTGCTACGGCATGAGAATTGGAAATCACCAGATTATAATCCGAAAGATCAAATTGTTCCACCGCTAGTGGCATAAACGGCAGGTAAATACGGTACTTCTTCCTGGCTCCTGGTAATTTATGGATAAATGACGTTTTAACCGATTTATTTTGAATAAACGCACGCTGTCCACCAGGTAAAAAATCCACCAGGCTGAATAAATCCGCATCGGGAAATATATGCAAAATCTGTTCAAGCACGCGCTCAGCCCCAGCGTAGGTGACCAACCAATCGTGGATGATGGCGATTTTCATTAATGATCTCCGCATCATACTTTTGTTCAAGAGTACAGAAAAGCGACTTAATGTATAACTTAATGTATATCAGTTAAGTTTTGTCTGCCACTGTTTTGCTGGTACACCTACATATACTCCTGGCTCGCTTATATCATCAACAACCGTCGCTCCAGCACCAATTATTACATCATCGGCTATATTCACCTTGTCAATAATAGTCGCACCTGCTCCTATAAAAACACGTTTTCCCACTGTACATTTACCGGCAATAGTTGCATTTATTGAAATATGTGAAAAGTCACCAATCTTACAATCATGCTCCACAATTGCCCCAGTATTAATTATGCACCCCGAACCCACACTCACCATCGGACCCAAGTATGCTTTGTGTGCAACAAAAGTCCCGGCAGCAACAGTGGTACCCAAACCAACATAAGCAAGGGGAGAAATAATTGTAGCTATCGGGAATTTTTTCAGACCAAGTGCTTTTAGTTGTTGCATGCGATATTTATAATCCCCGGCAGCCGCAAAAGCCAGCCAATTTTCAGGTATGACCAGAGGTAATTCTTTAACAACCTTAAAACCATGGAAACTCTCGCCTTGTTGGGCATTTTGTTCCACAAATAGAAGATCTGTGAAGCCAATGCGTAATGCAACATCCCCCACACTGCGAGCATGTCCACCAAACCCCAATATTAACAACCCTTGCTGCAGCACAACTTCTCCTCCTTACCTGACTGGGCAATTCTATCTAAAATTTCAATATATTCATCAACTACCTCTGCCCATGTGCGTTTAGCAAGCACTTCGTCATAGAATTTGCGCTGTTTCGCATATAGTAGGTGACGGTTTTCCAAAGCCCATTCAATTTTAGCCGCCATATCCCGCCAATCAAAAGGATTAAAAAGCGTCTCCGTACTCAATTCCGGATCACTAAGTATTTCTTCAGTTACCGGAATACGTGCCATAACCACCGGAGTTCCCACAGATACAGCCTCCGCAAAAGTAAAGGGAACCCCCCCTTCAAAAAGGCTGGGGTTAACAGCCAAATCGGCTAGATAGTAACAAGCGGCAAGCTCTTGTGCTGTTAAACCATGCAAACAAAGCACATCATTTTCCAAGTTATGTTCTGAAATAAATCTTTCAATTTCAGGCAATACACTAGGATTACCGGTTAGAATAAGTTTTTGTTTTATATATCGCTGTTTTAAAAGATAATTATAAGCACGTAACAGGTTTACAACATTTTTATTTGGCCTAAACTGACTGGCATAAAACA
>NZ_JBRAJI010000012.1:0-63843 GCF_052744395.1 Desulfurispora sp.
GGTGGGTCAGTTTTACTTGACTAGCGGGGGTCAATTCTATTTTACGATCTACAGTCTGGAGATTGTTGAAAGGCAATTGAGGGATCGCACGGTAAGGACCGGTGAAGAAGAGCTTTTTAAAGCTCGGGCAAGAGAGATTGGTTCGATCAAAATAATTGACCTCATCAAGGCTCGACTGGATACAAAAAACGATTGTTTTGTTGCCGAACTGCCGAGCTTGGGGTTAAAAGATGTCCGAATTGACGATGCCCTGGTACATGAAAATGAGCGCATGCTGACCGATGGTTTTTACGCCGAAGTCACCCTGGTCTATGATGCTACCATTGCCCAGGAGAAGAATGGTCGTCCTTTCGCGATTGAAGGCTTGCGTGCCATTCAACTTTCGAAAGTGGATGCACTTACAGTACTGCAGCGAAGGAGGAGTCATTTCACCACAGATGAATGGAAACGTCTCCTAATACGTTCAGTAGGATTAGAACCGGACGCACTTTCAGAACGGGCTCAGAATATCGCCTTATTGCGGATGGTGTCTTTTGTAGAGCGAAACTACAATCTTGTGGAAATAGGTCCCCGGGGGACTGGCAAAAGCCATTTGTTTCAGCAAATCTCTCCTTACTCCCATTTGATATCCGGTGGTAAAGCCACAGTGGCTAAAATGTTTGTGAATAATGCTACCGGGCAACGTGGCCTTGTCTGCCACTATGATGTCGTGTGCTTTGATGAAGTGTCCGGTATATCCTTTGATCAGAAAGATGGCGTTAACATCATGAAAGGCTATATGGCCTCCGGTGAATTTTCCCGTGGCAAGGAAAGCATCCGTGCTTCCGGCTCCATTGTAATGCTGGGAAATTTTGATGTAGATGTCCAGCAGCAGCAACGCATCGGCCATTTATTTAGTCCACTCCCGCCCGAGATGCGGGATGATACTGCTTTTATGGACCGTATTCACGCCTATGTACCAGGATGGGAGTTTCCCAAGCTCAATCCGAATATTCATCTTACGGATCATTTTGGTTTAGTCAGCGACTTTCTCTCCGAATGCTGGCACAAACTCCGTGATGGCAGCCGGGTTTCCGCGCTGCAGGGTCGGGTTAACTGGGGGGGTGCCCTTAGCGGTCGCGATATTGAAGCCGTCAATAAAACCGTTAGCGGCCTGATCAAGCTGTTTTTCCCTGATCCCGAGATGCCGATACCTGATGAAGAGCTGGAAAAGATCGTCCGTATTGCTTTGGAATCGCGTCGCAGGGTGAAGGAACAGCAAAAGCGCTGCCTCAAGACTGAATTTCGAAATACTCATTTCAGCTTCTCCATGGGAGTAGATGGGGTGGAGCAGTTTGTTTCCACACCGGAACTCCATAGTGACGAAACCATTGACAGTGACCCTTTGCCTCCGGGGCAGGTATGGGCGATCAGCCCCGGCGGGCAGGACGCTTCCCCAGCTTTATATCGAATAGAGGTTACCGTTAGTCCTGGCAGTGGGGTAAAAATTCTTAACGCACCAGTTCCGCCGGCATTTCGGGAGAGCGTCCGTTACGGAGAACAGAATCTATATGTTAGGGCCAAAGAGCTGGTTGGAGACCGCGACCCGCGCGCGCATGAGTTTTCCATCCAATTACGCGCTATAGACGTGGAACGTTCGGGCCAGGGGCTCGGCTTACCAGTGCTGATTGCACTTTGCGGCGCTCTAATCGAGCGAAGCGTTAAGGGTGGATTGATCATAGTCGGAGCCTTAAACCTTGGCGGTTCCATTGAGATGATACCAAATCCGGTTGCTGTGGCCGAACTGGCCCTAGAGAAAGGAGCTACGACGCTGTTAATGCCTATATCCTCTCGAAGGCAGCTATTTGATCTTCCTGATGAAATGGCTACAAAGATCAATATCGAATTTTATGCTGATGCCGCGGATGCTTTTGTTAAGGCGATTGTTGATTAGTTGCCATGGCCCGTAGTATTCCGGCAAATCACCCCATGGTGCACCGGAGCGGTCTACCCAAAGCATGGCATTTAGCATCTACTGTTTACCTCCAGCAAATATTTTTGATAAAACAGCAGGAAAAAAAGGGCGCACCAAGAAGTCTTATTTATATAGAAAATTTAAAATTGTCGAAATTTTGCGCCTGGAGGGGATCAGTATGCTCAAAGTGAACTACGAACCGCTGTCACCACTGCAGTTTTTACAGCGCAATGCAGCGGTGCTGCCCGACAAGCCGGCCGTGCGCTACGGGGAGCAGGTTTATACCTACCGGCAGTTTTACCGGCGGGTGCTGCGCCTGGCCAGCGCGCTGCACAGAGCAGGGCTGCAAAGGGGAGATAAGGTAGCCTTTCTCTGCCCCAACACACCGCCCATGCTGGAAGCCCATTTCGGTGTGCCCTGGGCGGGCGGCGCGCTGGTCAGCATCAACATCCGGCTGTCCGCGCGGGAGATAGCCTACATCATCAACCACTCGGACAGCCGCTTCTTATTTGTGGACAACGAGTTGGCCCCGGTGATCCAGCCGGTGCTGTCCGAGCTGACCGGGCTAAAAGGCATAGTGAACATCTGTGACCTTTCGGCGGACCGGCCCCTGCCCGGCCCGGACTACGAGGAGTTTCTGGCCGGGGGGAGCGAAGACGATCTGCCCATACCGGTGGAAGACGAAAACGAGGTTATTACCATCAACTACACCAGCGGTACCACCGGCCTGCCCAAAGGGGTGATGTACACCCACCGCGGGGCCTACCTGAATGCGCTGGGCGAAGTGCTGCACAGCGCAATGGACAAATCCTCCTCCTACCTGTGGACCCTGCCCATGTTCCACTGCAACGGCTGGTGCTTCACCTGGGGCGTGATTGCGGCCATGGCCACCAATGTGTGCCTGCGCAAGGTGGACCCGGCCGAGGTTTTCCGCCTGATTGGCCAGGGGCTGGTTAGCCACATGTGCGCGGCGCCCATTGTGCTCAGCGGCATGATCCTCTACCTGGAGCAAAACCGGGTGGAGCTGCCCCGCCCGCTGCACATCCTCACCGCCGGAGCGCCGCCCTCTCCCACCGTGATCAAGAACATGGAAAGCATCGGGGCCACCGTCACCCAGGTCTACGGTCTGACCGAGGTTTACGGGCCGCACAGCATCTGCGAGTGGCAGGAGCAGTGGGACGACCTGCCGGTGGAAAAGCGGGCCGAGATCAAGGCCCGGCAGGGCGTGCCCTACATCACAGCCGTGCATATGACCGTGGTGGACCCGGCCACCATGCAGGAAGTGCCCCGGGATGGGCAAACCCTGGGCGAAATTGTCATGCGGGGCAACAACGTCATGGCCGGCTACTACAAGCAGCCCGAAGCCACGGCCGAGGCCTTCCGGGGCGGCTGGTTCCACAGTGGGGACATGGCTGTGGTGCACCCCGACGGCTATGTGGAGATCAAAGACCGGTTGAAAGACATTATCATCAGCGGGGGGGAAAACATCTCCACCGTCGAGGTGGAAAATGTGATTTACCAGCACCCCGCTGTGCTGGAAGTGGCCGTGGTTTCCACTCCCGACCCCAAATGGGGCGAGGTGCCCAAAGCCTTTATCATGCCCAAGCCCGGCACCAGCCCCACGGCCGAGGAGATCATCAATTTCTGCCGGGAGCGCATTGCCCGCTACAAAGTGCCCAAATACATCGAGTTTGGGGAGCTGCCCAAAACCGCTACCGGTAAAATACAGAAATTCAAGCTGCGCGACCGGGAGTGGGCCGGTCGGGAAAAGAAAGTGCAGGGCTAACATTATACCGGCCCGGTGGAGTTCACAGCTCTACCGGGCCAGCTGTTTTGGGGTGGGAATGGGGCGGACCGGCCAGCAAATATGTCCGCCTGGCTGGTGGTTGCTAATTCCGGTGCAGGTGTGCAGTTGTGGCCGGTGGAAGTCCGGTTTAATTTACAGCAAGCTAAAATAGCATAGATACCGGTGTGCCGCCGGCCTGATAGCCCGGATCGGGCGGCAGATCGGGGCCGGCGGCCGCCTGCACGGCCAGCTGGTCGCAGCGGTTGTTGTAGGGGTTGTCGGCGTGGCCCTTGACCCAGACAAAGGTTACCCGGTGCTTTTCCAGAAGGGGCAGCAGGCGCTGCCAGAGATCGGGATTTTTGGCCGGCTCGCCGTTTTTGCTCTTTCTCCAGCCCAAACTGCGCCAGCGGTACACCCAGCGCTGGTTTATGGCATCCACCAGATAGCGGCTGTCGCTGTACAGGGTGACCTGGCAGGGGCGCCTGAGCGCTTCCAGGCCGATGATGGCCGCCAGGATTTCCATGCGGTTGTTGGTGGTGCGGGCAAAGCCGCCGCTCAGTTCCTTGATGTTATCCCCGTATTTTAAAATCACGCCGTACCCGCCCGGGCCGGGATTGCCCGTGCAGGCCCCGTCCGTGTAAATTTCCACTTTCGGTAAATCCTGCTGCATGTTTGCACCTGCTTTCTTGGATTGCTGGTACTATTTTATCAGCTTTTTTATACCCCCAAACCGACCGCCGTGCAAGAAAAATTTTTCCGGAGCAGGATTTATGATGGTAGATATGGAATAAAGGCGGGGTAAAGTTTGCCAGAGATTGTCGCAAAAGGTGGTGAGGTGGCCTACAGGTGCTGATTGTAGTGAATGAAGCAGGGTTGTGGTTTGTGAGGAAAGGGAGAAGCAGGTAAAATTTTTGAGGAGGTATGACCCAAAATGCATTGGCGGCGTGTATCTTTGTGGTTGAGTGCCGTGCTGGTGCTGGCCATGCTGCTGGTGAGCGGCTGCGGTGGCGCCGAGCAGAAGGCGCCCACCGGCGAAAACAAGGAAAAACTGAAAGTGGCCTTTATTTACGTCGGCCCGGTGGGCGATGCCGGCTGGACCTACGCCCACGACCAGGGGCGCCAGTATCTGATGCAAAAGATGCCCGATGTGGAAACCAGCATTGTGGAATCGGTGCCCGAAGGGGCCGATGCCGAGCGGGTGCTCACCCAGCTGGCCGAACAGGGCAACAAGATTATCTTTGCCACCAGCTTTGGCTACATGGACCCGGTGATCAATGTAGCCCAGAAATATCCTGATATTGTGTTCATGCACTGCTCGGGCTACAAAACCGCGCCCAATGTGGGCACCTACTTCGGCCGCATGTATCAGGCCCGCTACCTGACCGGTATTGTGGCCGGCAAAACCACCAAAAGCAACCTGATTGGCTATGTGGCCGCCCACCCCATTCCGGAAGTAGTGCGCGGCATCAACGCTTTCACTCTGGGCGTGCGCTCGGTCAACCCGCAGGCCAAAGTGAAAGTGGTCTGGACCAATACCTGGTATGACCCGGCGGCCGAGAAGGAAGCGGGCAAAACCCTGCTGGACGCCGGCTGCGATGTCATTGCCCAGCACCAGGATACTCCGGGACCGCAGCAGGCAGCCGAAGAAAAGGGCAAGTTTGGGATCGGCTACAACAGCGATATGAGCAAGATGGCCCCCAAAGCGGTGCTGACCTCGGCGGTCTGGAACTGGGGCCCCTACTATGTCCAGGTGGTCGAAGCGGTGAAGAACGGCACCTGGAAGTCCGAGCAATACTGGGGTCCCATGAGCGACAACATTGTGGGCCTGGCTCCTTATGGTCCAATGGTGGATGAAGCGACCAAAAAGCGTGTGGACGAGGCCAAACAAAAGATCCTGAGCGGTCAGTGGGATGTTTTCACCGGCCCGATCAAGGATCAGCAGGGTCAAGAAAGAGTGCCGGCCGGGCAGAAGATGTCCGATGCGGACATGCTCAAGTTGGACTGGTTTGTGGAAGGCGTGGACGGCACCATTCCCAAGTAATCCGGACAGAGAAAATTTAAGCCGCCTGGAAAATTGGGGCTTGTCACAGGCGCTGTGCTGATATTATCATGAATATGTGATTTTTTGCCGGGAGCTGGCAGATTTTCTGCCAGCGCTCGATCTTTTTATCGAGGGGAAATATAAGGAAATGAGCAGTCGTCCTCTAATTCAGCTGCGGGGAATTACCAAGCGTTTTCCCGGTGTGCTGGCCAACGACCGGGTGGATCTGGACCTGTATGCCGGGGAAATCCACGCCCTGCTGGGAGAGAACGGTTCGGGCAAGAGCACCCTCATGTCGGTGCTGGCCGGTCTTTACCGTCCCGATGCCGGTCAAATCATTGTGGACGGCCAGGAGAGAAAGTTCCGCTCGCCGCGCGATGCCATTGCCTGCGGCATTGGCATGGTCCACCAGCACTTCAAGCTGGTGGAAACTTTTACCGTGGCCGAAAACATCATCCTGGGCCAAAAGGGACGGGGCCCCTGGCTGTCGCCGGCCCGGGTCGAGCAGGAGATCAAAGAACTGGCGGTGCGTTACGGGCTGGAGATCGACCCCCGGGCGCGCATCTGGCAGCTGTCGGTGGGGGAGAAGCAGCGGGTGGAGATTGTGCGCATGCTCTACCGGGGCATGCAGGTGCTGATCTTGGATGAACCCACTGCCGTGCTCACACCCCAGGAAGCCGGGGAGCTGTTTGCCAATTTGCAAAAAATGGCTGCCGCCGGCTGTGCGGTGGTCTTGATCACGCATAAACTGAGCGAGGTGCAGCAGGTGGCCGACCGCATCACCGTGCTGCGCGGGGGCAAGGTGAGCGGCGTGCTCACTCGGGAGCAGTTTAGTCCCCGCGATCTGGCCTGGATGATGGTGGGGCGCGATGTGGTGCTGCACTATGACCGGGAACCGGGCACCATCGGTCCGCCCGTGCTGGAGCTCCAGGGGGTCAGCGCCCTGAACGATATGGGGCGGCCGGGGCTGCAGCAGGTGAGCCTGACCGTGCACCGGGGGGAAATTCTGGGGCTGGCCGGAGTGTCGGGCAACGGTCAGCGCGAGCTGGCCGAGGTGGTGGCCGGCCTGCGCCCGGTGCAGGCCGGGCGGGTGCTGCTGGAGGGGCGGGACATCGCCGGCCTGTCGCCCCGCCAGATCAGCAACCTGGGAGTGAGCTATGTGCCCGAGGACCGGCTGGGCATGGGCCTGGTGCCCGATCTGGGGGCGGTGGACAACCTGATCCTGAAACAGTACCACCGGCCGGAATTCACCGGGCGATTTTTGCTGAAAAAGTCCGCCGTGCTGCAGCAGGCGGCGGCGCTGGTGGAAAAGTACCAGGTCAAGCTGGCCAGCCTGCACCAGCCGGTGAAGATGCTCTCGGGCGGCAATTTGCAGCGCCTGTTGCTGGCGCGGGAAATATCGGCCGGACCCCGCCTGATGGTGGTGATGTACCCGGCCCGGGGGCTGGACATCGGCGCTACCGAGGTGGTGCACCGGCTGCTGTTGCAGCTCAAGCAGCAGGGGGCCGCTATTTTGCTCATTTCGGAAGATCTGGACGAGATTTTCAAGCTGGCCGACCGGGTGGGTGTGCTGTACAGCGGCCAGATTGTGGGCCAGTTTGCGGTGGAGCACACCGATCTGGAGGAAATCGGGCTTTTGATGATGGGTTCCCGTCCGGAGCCACCAGGAGGTGAGCCTGCCGATGCCTCGGCTGTCTGTACGGCTTGAAAAGCGCCTGCACCCCTCGCCGCTGGTCAATGTCCTGGTGCCGGTGGCGGCCGTTTTTCTGGCGCTGTTGCTGGGAGCGGTTTTTCTCAGTCTGACCGGGCAAAAGCCCCTGGCCGTATACCGGGCCATGTTTGGCGGCGCGCTGGGTTCGGCTTACGGGCTTTCGGAAACCCTGGTCAAGGCTATTCCGGTGATGCTGTGTGCGCTGGGCATTTCCCTGGCTTTTAAAATGCAGCTCTGGAATATTGGGGCGGAAGGCCAGCTCTATATGGGCGCTTTTGCCGCCAGCTGGCTGCCGCTGTTCCATCCGGATCTGCCGGCCTGGCTGATGCTGCCCGGCATGATCCTGCTGGGCATGCTGGCCGGCGGGCTGTGGGCGCTGCTGGTCGCCCTGCCCCGGGCCCTGTGGAATGTGAACGAAATTATCACTACGCTGATGCTCAACTATGTGGCCATTCTCTGGGTGGACTACCTGGTGTACGGTCCCTGGAAGGACCCCCAGGGCATGAATTTTCCCCTCACCGCGCGCTTTGCGCCCGCGGCGCTGCTGCCCACCCTGGGCCACTCCCGCATCCATGCCGGCATCTTCTTTGCACTGTTTTTGGCCCTGCTGTTATTATTTGTTTTTCAAAAATCCCGCTGGGGCTATGAGATCCGCGTGATGGGCAGCAGTGTGCCAGCGGCCCGCTATGCCGGGATGAACATCCGGCGCAACATCTACCTGGTAATGCTGCTGAGCGGGGCCATCTGCGGACTGGCCGGTATGACCGAGGTGAGCGGCATCACCGGGCGGTTGCAGCACGCACTCAGCCCCGGTTACGGTTACACGGCCATTATTGTGGCCTGGCTGGCCCGGCTGCATCCCCTGGCCATTGTGCTGGTGTCCATCCTGTTCGGCGTGCTGCAGGTGGGCGGCTACCTGGTGCAGACCATGGGGGTGCCGGCGGCGGTGGCGGCCATGCTGCAGGGAGCCATCCTGTTCTTTGTCCTGGGCGGTGAAATTCTGAGCCATTACCAGCTGCGCCCGGCGCGCTCCCGGGAGGGGCACACCGGGGCGGGCGAACAGCCGGCGGCCTGATCTGGCAAGAGCGGAGGTAGAGCAGAACTTGAACGAACAATCCGTGCTGGTATCCATTCTGGCAGCGGCCATCACGGCCGGTACGCCCATACTCTATGCCGCGCTGGGTGAGCTGATTACCGAGCGGGCCGGGATCATCAACCTGGGTATGGAAGGGATCATGCTGGTGGGGGCCGTGAGCGGTTTTATCGCGGCGGTGGTCAGTGCCAGCCCCTGGCTGGGCCTGCTGGCGGCCATGCTGGCCGGCGGACTGATGGCCCTTGTGCACGCCTTCCTGACCATCACCCTGCGGGCCAACCAGGTGGTTTGCGGACTGGCCCTGACCATCTTTGGCACCGGCCTGAGCGGTTACCTGGGCAAGGCCTATATCGGCCAGCCGGTGCCCAGGCCCTTTCAGGTCTGGCCTTTAGAGCCGCTGGTGCACATTCCCCTGCTGGGCCCGGTATTTTTTCAACACGATGTGCTGGTTTATCTCAGCTATCTGCTGGTACCGCTGCTGTGGGTTTTTCTGTACCGCACCCGGGCGGGGCTGAATTTGCGCAGTCTGGGGGAGAACCCGGCCGCCGCCGACGCCCTGGGGGTGAACGTATTTGGCCTCAAATACCTGTATGTGGTGCTGGGCGGCATGCTGGCCGGAGCGGGCGGCGCCTATCTCTCGCTGGCCTATGCCCCCAGCTGGCTGGAGAATATGACCGCCGGGCGGGGCTGGATTGCGGTGGCCCTGGTGATCTTCGCCCTGTGGAATCCCCTGCGGGCCCTGGCCGGTTCCTACTTCTTTGGCGGCATAGATGCCCTGGGCTTTCGTTTGCAGGCGCTGGGCGTGCTGGTGCCGTCCTTTTTCCTGAAGATGCTGCCCTATCTGTTCACCGTGCTGGTGCTCACTCTGGTGCTGGCCCGCCATAAAAACCGCCTGGGCGCACCGGGAGCGCTGGGCCTGGCTTACGACCGGGAGGAAAGATAATATGACTGATGGTGAGGCGCGGGAATGATGCAGACATTAAAAGAGAGAATATTAAAAGAAGGAAAGGTTCTCGGGCCCGGTATCCTGAAAGTGGACTCCTTTTTAAACCACCAGATTGATCCTGCCTTTACCCTGCAGATGGGTAAGGAGCTGGCCCGGCGCTTTGCCGGCGCCGGGGTGACCCGGGTGCTCACAGTGGAAGCTTCCGGCATTGCGGTGGCCATGGCCACCGCTCTGGCCCTGGGCGTGCCGGTGGTCTTTGCCAAGAAGAAAAAGGCCAGCACCCAGCAGCAGGACGTGTACAGGGCGCAGGTTTACTCTTTTACCCGCCAGGAGGCGGTGGAAATCTGCGTGACGGTGGATTACCTGTCCCCGCAGGATACCGTGCTGATAGTGGATGATTTTCTGGCACACGGCGAAGCCTTAACCGGCCTGGTGAACATTGTGCGCCAGTCCGGGGCCCGGCTGGCCGGTGCCGGTGTGGTCATTGAAAAGTGTTTTCAGCGCGGTGCGGAAAAGCTGCGCCAGGAGGGAGTAAGAGTGGAGGCTCTGGCCGCCATTGCCAGTATGGAGCCGGGCCGGATCATCTTTGCCTGAGGGAGGGATGGACTGTGCTGCAGGAAGTGCGGGTGACCGTGCGGGAGGGGCTGCCCGACCCGGCCGGTGCGGACCTGGTTCGCGAGATCCGGCATTTAGGTGTGCAAGGCATTGAGCGGGTGCGCACGGCCCGCGTCTATCGTTTTGAGGGCATTGACCAGGCCGCGGCCCGGCTGCTGGCGGAAAAGCTGCTGGCCGAAGATATTTTTCAGGAGTACACGGTGAACCAGCCGCTGCTCACCGATGCGGCCGCCCTGGTGGAGGTGGCCCTGCGCCCGGGGGTGATGAACCCCGAAGTGAGCTCGCTGCACAAAGCGGCGGCCGATCTGGGGATTACCGGCCTGCTGGCGGCGGATTCCTCCCGCCTGTATGCCTTTTACGGGCCGGGCGTGACCGAACAGGCGGTGCAGTTTGTGGTCAACCGGCTGCTGGTGAACGCCACCATCGAAACCGTAGTGCGGGAAAAGCCGGCCACACTGCGCATCAGCGGCCAGCCCGGCCCCACCCGGATTATCGCCATCCGCGGCATGAGCGACCAGCAATTGCTGGAACTCAGCCGGGACAAATTGTTTTTAAATCTGGAAGAAATGCGGGCCATTCAGGCCTATTTCAGCCAGCTGGGCCGCGATCCCACCGACTGTGAGCTGGAGACCCTGGCCCAGACCTGGTCGGAGCACTGCGGGCACAAAACCTTTAAAGCGGCGCTGGTGGTGGACGGCCAGCCCAAACCGTCGCTGCTGTCCCGCCTGCAGGAAGCCACCCGCCGGGCCGGCCACCCCCTGGTGCGCTCGGCTTTTGTGGACAACGCCGGGGTGATGGAGTTCTACGAGGGCTGGGCCATCTGCGGCAAAGTGGAAACCCACAACTCCCCCTCGGCCATTGAGCCTTACGGCGGGGCCATGACGGGCAGCGGGGGGGTTTTTCGGGACATCATGGGTACCGGCCAGGGGGCGCGGGTGATCGCTTCCACCGATATGTTTTGTTTTGCCCCTCCCGATCTGCCGGCCGCCGAGGTGCCGCCGGGCTGCCTGCACCCGCATTACCTGCTGCGGCGGGTGGTGGCCGGGGTGCGCGATTACGGCAACCGCATGGGCATCCCCACCAACAACGGCTCGGTACACTTTCACCGCGATTTCCGGGCCAAGCCTTCGGTGATTGTGGGCGCGTACGGCCTGCTGCCGCTGGAACGCTGCCGCAAAGGCCGGCCGCAGCCGGGCGATCTGGCCGTGGTGATTGGCGGGCGCACCGGGCGGGACGGCATTCATGGAGCCACTTTTTCCAGCGGCGAGATGACCAGCCGCACCATTGATATCAATGCCAGCGCGGTGCAGATCGGTCACGCTATCGAAGAAAAGCGCCTGGCCGACGCCCTGTGGCAGGCCAGCCAGGCCGGGCTGATCCGGGCGGTCACCGACTGCGGGGCGGGGGGCTTTTCCTCGGCCCTGGGCGAAATGGGCGAAAAGACCGGCGTGCGGGTGTATCTGGACCGGGCGCCTTTGAAATACAGCGGCCTGGCTCCCTGGGAAATCTGGGTGTCGGAAAGCCAGGAAAGAATGGTGCTCTGCGTGGAGCCCCGGCACCTGGAAGAACTGCTGCGTATCTGCCGGGAAAACAATGTGGAAGCCACCGTGCTGGCCGAGTTCACCGCTGACCGCCAGCTGGTGGTGGAATACGCCGGGCAGGAGGTCTGCCGGCTGGATATGGAATTTCTGCACAACGGCCTGCCCAGAAGGCAGCTCACCGCCCGGGCCGCCCGGCGCCAGCACCGCGAGCCCGACCCGGCGGTGCTGGCCGGGCTGAAGGTGGAAGAAATCTGGCCCAGAGTGCTGTCCCACCTCAATGTCTGTTCCAAGGAGCCCATTGTGCGCATGTACGACCACGGCGTGCAGGGCAGCTGCGCCCTGCCGCCCTATGACGGGGTGGACGGCAGCGCGCCCAATGATGCCGTGGTGCTGGCACCGCTGCCCGGACGGCCCTACGGCGTGGTGATCAGCCACGGGCTCAACCCGGTGCTGAACACCATTGATCCCTATTCCGGCAGCCTGTGGGCGGCCGCCGAGGCGGTATCCAACGCCGTGGCTGTCGGCGCGGCACCGGAGGACCTGTGCCTGATTGACAACTTCATCTGGCCCTTCCCGGATGAGGAGTCGCTGTACGACCTGGACCGGGCGGTGGACGCCTGCGTGGACTTTGTGGCGGCCACCGGTATGCCCTTCATCTCGGGCAAGGACAGCCTGTCCAGCACCTACCGGGGCGAAGACGGCCAGATCATCAAGATACCGCCCGTGCTGTGCGTTTCGGTCTTTGGCCGCCTGCCCGATGTGCGTAAAACCGTCAGCAGTGACTTCAAGCGAGCCGGCAGCACGGTGGTTCTGCTGGGTTACCGGCAGACGGAACAGATGGGCGGCTCGGTGCTCTACGATCTGCTGGGCGCTACCGGCAACAATCTGCCCCGCCTGCACCTGCCGGGGGCGGTGGCGGTCTGGCGGGCCCTGCACCGGGCCATTACCGCGGGTCAGGTGCTGGCCTGCCACGACATCAGCGAGGGCGGCCTGGCGGCGGCCCTCAGTGAAATGTGCTGGGGCGGCGGTCTGGGGGCGCGGCTGAGCGTAGCCGCGGAGCGCTGGTGGGAGTTCTTGTTCAATGAAACCCCGGCCTGCTTTGTGCTGGAGCTGCCGGCCGGAACCGACCCGGCCGGGCTGTTTGCCGGACTGCCCTGGCAGGTGCTGGGCACCACCCTGCCGGAGCGGCACCTGGTGCTGGAAGGGCTGCCGGATGGAGTGCGGGAGCTGGACCTGGCCGGTCTGCAGCAGGCCTACCGGGCTCCCCTGCGGGAGGTGTTTGGAGCATGACCGCAAAGCCGCGGGTCTGTGTACTGCGCACCGATGGTACCAACTGCGACCGGGAGACCTATTACGCTTTTGCACAGGCCGGTGCCGAGTGCCGGATGGTGCATGTGAACCAGCTGCGCGCCGGGGCGGAGAAACTGGCCGGCTATCAAATACTGGTCATCCCCGGCGGGTTTTCCTACGGCGATGATGTGCACTCGGGCAAAATTTTGGCTGTGGAGCTGACCTCCTATTTGCGCGAGCAATTGCAGTCCTTTGTGGATGCCGGCAAGCCGGTGCTGGGTATATGCAACGGCTTTCAGGTGCTGGTGCGCACCGGCCTGTTGCCGCGCGGCCGCATGGGCCAGATTGAGGCCGCGCTCATGCCCAATGACAGCGGGCATTTCGAGTGCCGCTGGGTGCGCCTGCGGGTGGAAAAGAGCCCCTGTATTTTCACCCGGGAACTGGAAGGACAGATCATCGACATTCAGGTGGCGCACGGCGAAGGCAAGTTTTTCGCCCGGCCGGAAACCCTGGCCGAGCTGGAGCAAAACGGCCAGGTGGTTTTCCGCTATGTGGATGCGGCCGGCCGGCCCACGCTGGATTATCCGGCCAATCCCAATGGTTCCCCCGGGGCCATCGCCGGCATTTGCGATCCCCGCGGGCTGGTGCTGGGGCTGATGCCCCACCCCGAGCGCTGTGTGGAGCCCTACCAGCACCCCCACTGGCGCCGCACTGCCGCCCTGCCGCTGCCCTGCCGCCAGATCTTTGCCAGCGCGGTCCGGTATGTGCAGGGACAGTACTAATTAATTTAAGGATGGAAGAACATGTCCGGCAATCAGACAATTAACATTCGCAAGGCCCGCATTACCGATGTGGAGGAAATCCACGCCCTGATCACCCACTTTGCCGACCAGGGCCTGATGCTGGCCCGGCCGCGCTCGGTGCTCTACGAAAGTGTGCGGGAATTCACCGTGGCCGAGCAGGGCGACCGGGTGATCGGGGCGGGCGGTTTGCACATCATCTGGGAGGACCTGGCGGAAATCCGGGCCCTGGCCGTGCACGAGCAGTTCGGCCGGCAGGGCATCGGGCGGCGCCTGGTGAAGGCTTTTCTGGATGAAGCCCGCCAGCTGCACATCCCGCGGGTTTTTGCCCTGACTTACCAGGTGGGCTTTTTTTTAAAATGCGGTTTCCGCCATGTACCCAAGCAGGAGCTGCCCCACAAGGTCTGGAAAGAGTGCATCAACTGCCCCAAATTCCCCAACTGTGAAGAAGAAGCGGTCGTGATCGATTTATAGGCGCACACCACCGCAAAGCAAACCCACCCGGCACAGCACCGCCGGGTGGGTTCTGGTTTTTTACGCCGCACTATTCTGTTTTACGCCGCACTATTCTGCCGCGGCCGGGTTTTTCAGTTCGCCCACTTTAAAGTGGGCCGGCATGGTCTGCTCCAGGAATTCCCAGGTTTCTTGGGCATTGGTGCGCCAGTTGGTGGGACAGCCGGAAAGCGCTTCCACAAAGGAAAAACCCCGGCCGGCCAGCTGGTTTTCCAGCGCTTTTTTTAAGTAACTCTTGAGCTGGCGCAGGTTGCTGATGGTGCCCCGGGCCACATAGGCGCCCTGTCCCGTAATGGCGGCCACCATTTCCGGGCCCTGCATGGGCGGGCCGGTCAGGTGGACGTCGCGACCGTAGGGGCTGGTTTCGGTTTTCTGGTCGGGCATGGTAGTGGGGGCCATCTGGCCGCCGGTCATGGCATAGACCGTGTTGTTGGCCAGAATTACGGTGATGCGCTCATTGCGGGCGGCAGCGTTGACCAGGTGCTGGGAACCGATGGCGTAACCGCCTCCATCGCCCATGTAGGCAATGCCGATCAAGTCGGGGTTGGCTCTTTTGATGCCCGTGATCACCGGCGTGGTGCGACCGTGGTGGGTCTGCACGCTGTCCAGGTTGAAAAAGTCCCAGGCCAGCAGGGAGCAGCCGATGTCGCAGCCAAAAACCGTGCGGTCCTGCAGGCCCAGTTCATCAATCGCTTCCCCCAGCATTTTCAAAACCAGGCCGTGCCCGCAGCCCGGACAAAACTTGTGCGGTTTGGTTTCGGCCCGCCATACGCGGGGCATTGCCGGAGCAATTGCCATATCAGGTCCTCCCGATAATAAATTAGAACATGTTTAAATTTTGCCCGAATCTGTCAATGTTATAAGTATTAATACACGGCGTTTTGCGGGGGAGGATGAATTAATTTGCGTTTGCAGCGCTATCTGGCCTGGCCGGGCCGGATCTGGCTGGTGGGGCGGCAGTCGCGGGACGACCGGCGGAGTGTGGTGGCCCGAGGGGTGGATAAATTGATCGCCATTTTGTTGCTCTGGCTGGCCCTGTATCTGACCTTATCCTGGTATCTGGGACAGCGGCCTCTTTTCTGGCCGGCCTTTATCCTGGCGGCCCTGTTGTCCGCGGCCGTGGTGCAGCAGTGGCAGCGGGGGCAAAAAGCGCTGGTCCGGCACAGGCAGCGGGCCTGGCAGGCCGCGCAGGAATTGCGCCAGGAAATGAGCCGGGTGACCGCAGCCCGGGAAATGGTGCCTCTGGTGCAGCGGCTGCTGCGGGAACTGCCGGGTCTGCAGGAGGTGGCGGAACCGGCCGGGACGGCAGGAGAAGAGGCGCCGGCCGCCGGTGTAGCCTTCCTCGAGGCCCAGTACAATGGCAAGAACCTGCTGGTGGCCTGTATCGTGCCGGAGCAGAGCCAGCCGGATAGCGCGGCCGCCGCGGCCGGGCGGGAACTTTCCGCCCGGCAGGCCCGGGAGGTGCTGCTGGCCATCAGCCGGGCCGGTTACACCCGGGCGGTGCTGGTGCCGGCCGGGCGGGTGAGTGCCGGGGCGCTGCTGCTGGCCCGCCGCTGGCGGCACCAGATGAGCCTGTACTGGCTGGATCTGGAGCAAATGGCCCGCCTGGCCGGCTGGCTGGCCCTGCGCCGGGCCGATGCCCCCGGGGGAAAACCCGGCGCGGCGGGCGAGCGGCCTGCGGTGCGGCGTTTCGGCCCGGGGTTCCGGGGCTGGCCGGCGCTCACCTGGCCCGGATCCGGGGCCTTTCTCAAAGCTGCGCTCTGCCTGGTGGCCTGTGCCGGGCTGCTGGAGGCGCACTGGCGGCCCCTGTATCTGGGCGCGGCGCTGCTCAATGCCGGCCTGGCCGGTTACAGCTATTACATTTACAAAACGGCCGGTCAGTGGGGTTTGCCCCGCTGACCGGCTGTTTCTATTGGTCAAATCGTCCGGCCGCTGTCTGGCGCAAACCCGGCCGGCGTGTTAGAATACTGTTTGGATTATTTAGCCCGGGGTGAAGTGAAATGCTGGCGGAACTAAAAATTGCGCTGGGACAAATGCAGGTGATCCCCGGCCATCCTGACCAAAATGCCCGCAAAATGCTGGACATGATTCAGGAGGCGCGGGAGCAGGGCGCCCATCTGGTAGTGTTTCCCGAGATGGCCATTCCCGGCTACTTGCTGGGCGATACCTGGGAGCAGACTGCCTTTTTGCGCGACTGCGCATATTATGGACAGCAGATTGTCCGGGCCGCCCGGGACATCTGTGTGGTTTTTGGCAATGTGGCGGTGGACTGGCAGAAGAAGAACGAAGACGGGCGGGTGCGCAAATACAACGCCTGTTTTGTGGCGCAGGACGGCCGGCTGGTGGGTGGAGACAACTTTATTTACCCTTTCCGGATCAAAACCCTGCAGCCCAACTACCGGGAATTTGATGACAGCCGCCATTTTTACAGTTTGCGGCAGCTGGCCCAGGAGCTGGCCTGCCCGGTGGAGGAGATGCTCCAGCCCGTGGAGGTGGTCATTGACGGCAGCAAATTGCGGCTGGGCTGCCTGCTCTGCGAGGACGGCTGGAGCGACGATTACGCCGTGCGGCCCATGGAGGTGCTGGCCCGCCGGGCCGGCGCGCAGCTGCTGCTCAATATATCCACCTCCCCCTACACCCGGGGCAAAAACCAGAAGCGGCACCGGGTATTTTCCCGCCAGGTGGCCGGTTGCGGCGTGCCGCTGGTCTATGTGAACAGCGTGGGCATACAGAACAACGGCAAAACCGTGTATACCTTCGACGGCTTCAGCACGCTGTACGACAGGCGGGGCGCGGTCACAGACTATGTGCCGCCCTTTCAGGAAGAGCTCCGGGTGGTGACGCTGTCGCTGCAGGCCGAGGCGGGCACGGCGCCGAAAACACTGCCGCCCGATGACGGCATCGACAGCATTTACCGGGCCCTGCATTACGGCATCCGGAATTTCCTGGCGGCCACCGGCATCAGCCGGGTGGTCATCGGCATTTCCGGCGGCATTGACTCGGCGGTGAGCGCGGCGCTCTATGCCCGGGTGATGCCGCCCGGGGATCTGCTGCTGGTGAACATGCCCGGCCGGTACAATTCGGCCACCACCCGCGGCCTGGCGGCACAGCTGGCCGAAAACCTGGGCTGCCTGTACACCGTGCTGCCCATTCAGGAAGCGGTGGATTACACGGTCAAGCAGCTCACCCAAACCCCGGTGCAGGATCCGGTGCACGGCCGGCAGTTGTTCTTGAACATCACGCCGCCGGTTACCGAAAATATCCAGGCCCGGGACCGTTCGGCCCGGCTGCTGGCCGGTATAGCGGCCGCCTTTGGCGGGGGCTTTACCTGCAATGCCAACAAGAGCGAGCTCACTGTGGGGTACGCTACGCTTTACGGTGACCAGGCCGGTTTTCTGGCTGCCCTGGCCGACCTCTGGAAACATCAGGTGTACGAGCTGGCCGCCTATTTGAACCAGCAGGTGTACGGCCGTATGGTCATCCCGCAGGGCATTATGGACATTGTGCCCAGCGCCGAGCTATCGCCCGAGCAGGCGGTGGATGAAGGCAAGGGTGACCCGCTGGTCTATCCCTATCACGACTACCTGTTCCGCGCTTTTATGGAGCACTGGAACCGGGCCACCCCGGAAGATATACTGGAATGGTACATGCACGGGGTGCTGGAGGAAAAAATCGGCTGCCGGCCCGGTCTGCCCGGGGAAATCTTCCCCACAGCGGCCCATTTTATCGCCGACCTGGAACGCTGGTGGACGCTCTACACCGGTCTGGCCGTGGCCAAGCGCATCCAGGCTCCGCCGGTGCTGGCGGTCAGCCGGCGGGCTTACGGCTTTGATCACCGCGAGGCCCAGAACCGGCCCTATTTCACCGCCCGCTACCGGCAGCTCAAAGAGCAGCTCCTGAAAAATTGTCCTCCGGCCGAGCGCTAATCCGGCAGGAAAACCGCTTTACATGTATAATGTATTATTTGTATAATGTATTTCTACATAACAGAAATGCATTAAGGCGGACAACATATTGATGAAAGGGGCGTGGGCGCCGGGGACAGATTGCTGTGGGGGTTAGATGTGATTAAATGTATAAATAAACAGGAGGTTGAAGAAACAGATGTATTGGAACAAGATGCGGGGACGTGGTATGCTGCTGGCCGTGCTGCTGCTGTTTGTGATGGCCCTGGTGGCCGGCTGCGGTGGGGCCCAGCAGGGCGGTGAGCAAAAGGCCGCTCCGGAACAGGGCGCCAAGAAGTTCATCAACATTGCCACCGGCGGGACAGCCGGCGTGTACTATCCGCTGGGCGGCGCCATTGCCAACATCCTGAACAAGAATGTGCCCGGGGCCAATGCCACGGCGCAGACCACCGGCGCTTCGGTGGCCAATGTTAACCTGCTCAAAGACGGCAGCGTGCAGATGGGCTTTGTCCAGAACGACATTGCCTACTATGCCGTGAACGGTGTGGAAATGTTCAAGGATAAAAAGGTGGAAAGCCTCAAAGGGCTGGCCACACTGTATCCGGAGACCATCCAGATCGTGACCCTGCAAAAGACCGGCATCAAGAGCGTGGCCGATCTGAAAGGCAAGCGGGTGGCCGTGGGTGCCGTGGGCAGCGGTGTGGAAGCCAACGCTCACCAGATCCTGGAAGCCCATGGCATCACCTACAATGATATCAAAGTGCAGTACCTGTCCTTTGCCGAAGCGGCCAACAACTTGAAGGACGGCAATATTGACGCGGCCTTCCTCACCGCCGGCTTCCCCACCGCCGCCGTACAGGACATTGCCGCCCAGAACCAGGTGGTCCTGCTGCCGGTGGAAGATGCGGTGGCCGACAAGCTGATCCAGAAATACCCCTTCTACAGCAAGATCACTGTGCCGGCCAATACCTATCCGGGACAGACCCAGGATGTGCAGTCGCTGGCCGTGCGCTCCATGCTGGTGGTAAACGACAAGGTGGATGATCAGCTGGCCTATGACATGGCCAAAGCCATCTTTGAAAACCTGGATGCTTTGAAAGCAGCGCACTCGGTGGGCAAGCTGATTGACAAGAAAACCGCTCTGGAAGGTATGTCCATCCCCGTACATCCCGGTGCGGAGAAATACTTCAAAGAGGCGAAATAAAAGTTACATGCCTTACACCCTGGCCGGGGTGGCCAGACGACCGGCCCTGCGTAATGCGGGCCGGTCAATTTATGCGCCAGCGGTCGGGGATCTGGACAGGACGGTGGTGGGATGGCCGGGCGGCGAAAAATCAACCGGATAGTGCTGCTGGGCCTGCTGGGCAGCTGTCTGGCGCTGGTGCCCTGCTGGCCCGCTCTGCAGCTGCAGGCCGTGCCCGACCGGCCGGCAGCACCGGGCGGCCGGGGAGCGGCCAGTGCCGGGACGGTACTGCTACCCCTGTGGCAAGGGAGCCATTTTACTCTGGAATACCGGCACTCGGTAAACAAAACGCCGGTGTGGGAGGAGTTTGTGGCTCTCCCGGGCCGGGGCCTGCTGCTCACCGGCACGGCTTTTCAGTCCTACGGGGTGGGTACACCTTTTGAGCCGGGCGAGGGCAGGCTGGTGCTCCGGGAGGGCTATTTTGAGCTGACCGGCCTGCACCGGCAAATGCCCGGGCTGGATTTGCGCGTAGTGCCGCTGAATCATTATCACCTGCGCTATGCCGGGCAGGACTACCCGCTGAGCAGCTATTTTGCGCCCGGAGCCCTGGTGCGCATCACCGCGGTGCGCCGGAGCCTGCCCGGTCTGCTCGGCTTTTGGTGGCGCGGTCCATGAACCGGCCGGTGGGGCCGGGAGCGCCCGAGTTTGCTTGCTTGTAGCGTGTGCCTGAGTCAGAAGGGGGGTTGTTGATCTTTTGGCCGAGAAAAACTTGCCCAACGAGAAGGCTTTGCCGGGCCGGGATACAAATGATGCGGTTAATCTGGAAGAATTGATGGCTAAGTACGATCGGGAAGCCGATTACCGGCGGCCGGGAAAAAAGTTGGCGCTGCTGATCTCCATAGTGGCGGTGGCTTTTTCCCTCTTTCAGCTGTACACGGCCGTTTTCGGGGTGCTGGATGCTCAGCTGCAGAGGGCGGTACACCTCTCCTTTGCCCTGCTGCTGGTTTTTCTGCTCTACCCGGGGCGGCGCAGCTGGTCCCGCCAGACGCTGCACTGGCTGGATGCCGTGCTGGCTGTACTGGCGGCCGGGGCACCGCTTTATATTGTGCTGTTTTACAAACAGATTGTCCTGCGGGCCGGTGAACTAACCGCGGCGGATTTGTTTATTGGTGTTACAGGAATATTGCTCTTACTGGAAGCGGCCCGCCGGGTGGTGGGCTGGCCCATTGTCACGGTAGCCGTGCTCTTTATTGCTTACGCCTTTGCCGGTCCCTGGGTACCGGGCCTGCTGGCCCACCAGGGGGTGGATTTGCTGCATCTGGTCGGACACCTTTTCTATACCACGGAAGGAGTTTTCGGGGTTCCGCTGGGTGTATCGGCCACCTTTATTTTTCTGTTCATTCTTTTCGGGGCCTATCTGGAAAAAACCGGACTGGGCAAGTTCTTTATTGACCTGGCCAATGCGGTGGCCGGCTGGGCCAGTGGCGGTCCGGCCAAGGTGGCCGTGTTGTCCAGCGGCCTGATGGGTACGGTTTCGGGCAGCTCGGTGGCCAATGTGGCCGGGACCGGCAGCTTTACCATTCCCATGATGAAAAGTCTGGGCTACCGGCCCGAGTTTGCCGGGGCGGTGGAGGCAGCCGCCTCCACCGGCGGACAGCTGATGCCGCCCATCATGGGGGCCGCCGCCTTTTTAATGGCCGAGTTTATCGGCGTTCCCTATATTACCGTGGTCAAGGCTGCCGTTATTCCGGCCATCCTGTACTTTACCGGTATCTGGATTGGCGTGCACCTGGAGGCCAAAAAGTACGGTTTAAAGGGCATTCCCCGCGACCGGTTGCCCCGGGTGGGACGCTTGCTGTTGGAGAAAGGACACCTGGCTATCCCGCTTTTGGCTATTGTCTATCTGCTGATAGCCGGATACACACCCATGCGGGCGGCGCTGTGGGCCATCCTGCTGACCATTGTGGCCTCCTGTTTGCGTTCCAACACCCGCATTTCCTGGCGTGACGTCCTGGAGGGTCTGGAAAACGGTGCCCGGGCCGCCCTGGGCGTGATCATCGCCTGTGCCACGGCCGGCATTATCATCGGTGTGGTCACCAAAACCGGCCTGGGACTGAAACTGGCCACCGCCCTGATTGCCCTGGCCAAAGGTCACCTGCTGCCCACACTGTTCTTTACCATGATTTCATCTATTGTACTGGGCATGGGCGTACCTACAACAGCCAACTATGTGATCACCTCCACCATTGCTGCGCCGGCCATTATTCAGCTGGGCGTGCCCGTGCTGGCGGCGCACCTGTTTGCCTTTTACTTCGGGATTGTGGCCGACGTCACGCCGCCCGTGGCTCTGGCGGCCTATGCCGGATCGGGCATTGCCCGGGCCAATCCCATGCGCACCGGCGTGAATGCCTCCCGGCTGGCCATTGCCGCTTTCCTGATCCCGTACATTTTTGTGCTGTCGCCGGCTTTGCTGATGATTGACACCACCTGGCCCGAAGTGCTGCGCATGATGCTGACTTCGGTTACCGGGATGATTGGTATCGGGGCGGCGGTAGCCGGTTATTTGTTCACCCGCACCGCCCTCTGGGAGCGCCTGCTCTTTTTTGCCGGCGGGCTGCTGCTGGTGGACCCGCATCCCCTGACCGATTTAATCGGCCTGGGCCTGCTGCTGCTGGCCACCGCCGCGCAGTATCTCCGCCGGCGCAGCGCGACCCGCGCCTAGTCTGGTGCTGTAGTAACAAAAAAGACGCCAGTTTTCCAAACCAAAACCGGGAATTTTTCCCGGTTTTTTGTTTGCCCGCACGGCTGTGGGGACTGCAATGTGCCGGGCCGCAGGGTAAATAATAAGAGCAAGATCAACAATCAAGCCGGAAAGGTGGTGCCGGCCATGCGCTGGGACAAATTCTGGAAAACCGGTGGTGCTATTGCCCTGGGAGCGCTGGGCCTGCCCGTCCTGGCCCGACAGGCCACCGGGCTGGCTGTGCGCAAACTGGTTTACTCCATCATCACTGAGAAATACGAAAAAAACCTCTGGGAACTGGCCGTGGGCACCGGACGCCTGACGCCGGAAGGGCTGGTGGAAACCGAGCTGCGGGCGGCGGCGCAGGATTACATTGAAAGACCCCTGGGCACCCGGCGCAAGTATAACTATCTGGACAAAATCCTCTTTAACGCCGCCCAGCTGGCCGTGCTGCCCGCATCTCTGCAATGCCCGGTGGACATGAGGGTGGTGATTGGTCCCGCGTCCGCCCGGCCCTTAAAACTGCCCATCCCCATCTTGATCGGCGGGATGGCCTACGGGCTGGCCCTGTCCGAGCGCTTTAAAGTGGCCATTGCCCGGGGGGCGACTCTGGCCGGCACCGCCACCAATACCGGTCAGGGCCCCTGGCTGGCGGCCGAGCGGCAGGCGGCGCGCCATTTAATCTTACAGTATTCCCGCGGCAGCTGGAACAAAGAGGCCGCCATTTTGCGCCAGGCCGATGCCATTGAAATACAGCTGGGGCAGGGGGCCCGGGCCGGGGCGGGCTTTGTGCTGCCGGCGGCCAAAATCAGCCAGCAGGTGCGCCGGCGGGCTGGCCTGCCGGCCGGCCAGGATCTGGTGGTGGAAAACCGCCTGCGCCATGCCACCTCGCCCCGCGAGCTGGCCGCCCTGATCCGGCGTTTAAAAGAAGTGACCGGCGGGGTGCCGGTGGGGGTGAAAATTGCCGCGGGGCAGGATCTGGAACAGGATCTGGAAATATGCACGGCGGCCGGAACCGACTTTGTCAGTGTGGACGGGCGGGAAGCCGGCACCCATATGTCCATGCCCATTTTGGAAGACGACTTCGGCCTGCCCACCCTGATCGCCACCTGTCGGGCCGCCCGGTTCTGGCGGGAAAGGGGGCTGCAGGGCAAAGTGAGCCTGCTGGTGGGCGGGGGCCTGATCACGCCCGGGGACTGTCTGAAAATACTGGCTCTGGGGGCCGACGCCGTTTACCTGGGCACAGCGGTGTTGCTGGCCACCACCCACACCCAGGCGCTGCGGGCGGTGCCGTTTGAGCCGCCCACCCAGGTGGCCTATGCCGATGGTTATTACAGCGACCGGTTTAATGTGGAGGCCGGGGCCCGCAGTCTGGCCCGTTTTCTGAAAAGCACCGTGCGCGAAATGGAGGAAGCCGTCAGGGCGCTAGGCAAGACCGCCCTGCGCCAGGTGGGGCCGGAAGATATGTTTACCGTGGACCGGGATGTGGCCGAGATTACCGGACTGCAGCTGGCTTTTCATCCGCCCGGCCGTCATTAATGCCGGCTAAAGAGGCATAATGCTCCGGCCAGTGGCGGCAATGTCGTTCTAACGACAGCGCCGGTGCGTGGCGGATGACATTTATATTGTCGCTATCCTGCTAAAATTTGATTATAAATAATTTTTCATCCTGGCTGTGGAAACCGGACATAACTGATCAGGGGAGAGGAAAAGATGCCAGACGTATTTAGTATCTGCCTGATGTGCACCGTGCGCTGCCCCATTCGGGTGCGGGTGGAAAAGGATGACGTGCGGCTGATTGAGGGCAACCCTTATATGGAAGGAATTGAGGGCAGCATTTGTCCCAAGGGAGCTGCCGGGGTCAGCCTGCTGGGCGATGTGCAGCGGCTGAAAAACCCCCTCATTCGCACCGGGCCGCGCGGCACCGGGATGTGGCGGGAAGCCAGCTGGGAAGAAGCGCTGGACTATGTGGTCGAGCGTCTGCACCAGATCAGAGAAAAATATGGCAGCCAGAGCATTGCTCTGACCGAACGTACCCACTTGAATTCTCACATCAGCAAGACCTTTCTGCGCGCTCTGGGTTCACCCAACTATTTTACGCACAACTCCTGCTGCAAAGGGTCACTGAACACGGCTTTTCGTTCACTGACCGGTTATACAGATGACCAGTTTGGAGTGGACCTGAAAAATGTCCGCTACCTGGTGCTTTACGGGCGCAACTACTTTGAGTCCCTGGAACTCAAGGCTGTGAAAACCCTGACCCGGTCGCTGGAGAACGGCGCCCGGCTGGTTTACATCGATCCGCGGGTCAGCGTTACGGCCACCCGGGCCCACCGCTACCTGATGATCCGCCCCGGCACCGATCTGGCGTTGAACTACGCTCTGATGCATGTGCTGATCAATGAAGGCCTGTATGACCGCGAGTTTGTGGAGCGCTGGGTGGCAGGTTTTGAGGCGCTGGCTGAATTTGTGCAGCCTTACACCCCGCAATGGGCCGAGCAGGAAACCGGCATCAAAGCTGCTGAAATAGCCGAGCTGGCCCGGGAAGCCGCTGCCGCCCGGCCGCGGGTGATTTTCCACTATGGTTATCGCTGTGCCCATTACACCAGCGAAATTTATCTGCGCCGCTCCATCCTGATGCTTAACGCGCTTCTGGGCAGCATCGAGTGCCCGGGCGGCCTGTTTATCAAAAAGACGGTCCGCGATGTGGGCCGGTCGCCCCTGCGCCGCCTGACCGGCCAGGAACTGCCCGCGGTGAAAATACCCCGCTGCGATGGCGCGGCTGGCGAGCTGTATCCGGTGGCCGATCCGGAACACGGCGTGGTGCAGGAACTGCCCCGGGTGATCAAAGAGGAAAAACCCTATCCGGTGAAGGGGCTGCTGGTCTGGCGCCACGATCCGGTCATGTCCATACCCGACAGCCAGTACACCAAAGAGGCCTTCAACAACCTGGATTTGCTGGTGGCCATAGACATTCAATTCAGCGAGACCGCCTGGCTGGCCGATGTGATCCTGCCCGAATCCACCTATCTGGAACGGGGCGACTCCATCCAGGAAGTGGGCGGACTCAAACCCATGCTGGTGATGCGCCAACCGGCGGTCAGCCCGCGCTACAACACCCGGCCGGGCTGGCAGATCATCAAGGAGCTGGCCGACCGCCTGGGCATCGGGCAGTACTTCCCCTACCGCACGCTGGAAGACCTCTGGAACTACCAGCTGGAGGGCACCGGCATTTCCATCAGCGATTTTGCCCGGTGCGGCTATGTCACGCTGGCCGATCAGGCCATCTTCCAGGACCGCAAAGACGGCCTGAAGTTCAAGACACCTTCGGGCAAGATCGAGTTTGTATCCAGTCTCCTGGAGAAAAACGGTTTTCCGTCCCTGCCGCCCTACGAAGCGGTGCCACCCGCGCCGGCCGGTTTTTACCGCCTGATGGTGGGCCGGGCCGCCGTGCACACCCATGTGTCCACCCAGAACAACGCTCTGCTCAGCGAACAGCTGCCGGAAAACACCCTCTGGATTAACAGCGCCGAGGCCGCCCGGCTGGGTATCCGGGACGGCCAGATGGTGGAGGTAACTTCGGGCTGCGGTCAGGTGCGCTTAAAAGCCCAGGTCACCGACCACATCCATCCCGAGGCGGTGTTTATGCTGCACGGCTTCGGCCACACGGTGCCGGCCCAGACGCGCAGCTACGGCAGGGGCGGCAGCGATGCCGTGCTGCAGGAGAATGTCAGCGACCGGGTGGGTGGCAGCCCGGCTCTGCAGCATGTGTTTGTCACGGTCAGGCCGCTATAAAATCTCCAGGAGGCGCGGGTAAATGAGCAATTATTATCTTTATCACGATAACCACAAATGCATTTCCTGCCATGCCTGTGAAGTGCAGTGCAAGGTGAACAAAGGGCTGCCGGTAGGCCCCCGCCCCAACCAGGTGATCACAGTGGGCCCCATGCTGGTGGGCGGGCAGCCCCGGGCCAACTACGTCTTTATCTCCTGCTTCCACTGCGAGCAGCCCTGGTGTGTGGCCGCCTGTCCCAACGGGGCCATGCGCAAGCGGGAACAGGACGGCATTGTCTATGTGGATCAAAACCTGTGCAAAGGCTGCAAGAGCTGCATCATGGCCTGCCCCTGGAGCTCGCCCCAGTGGGATGCCCGGCTGGGTAAAGTGGTGAAATGCGACCTGTGCAAAGACCGGCTGGACAGCGGCGAAAAACCGGCCTGCGTACAGGCCTGCCCGGTGGATTGCCTACAGCTGGTGGCCGTGGATCATCTGCCCGACATCAAGCGCATCCGTTATGCCCGGGATTGCTTCCCTCTGGAAAGAAAGCGGCGGCGGGCCGGGCAGTGAGGTGAGAGAGCGTGAGCATGACATCAATAACCGGCCCGGGCGCAGTGCCCGGGGACAGCACCGCTGCTGAAAGAACCCTGCCCCCCTGCCAGGCGGCCTGTCCGGCTGGGCTGGATATTCCCGGCTACATCACCCTGCTGGGAGGCGGGGACTTTGCCGGGGCGCTGCAGCGCATCTACGAAGATCTGCCCCTGCCCGGCACGCTGGGCCGTATTTGCGAGCACCCCTGCCAGAAAGCCTGCCGGCGGGCTCAGGTGGATCGCCCCATCGAAATCTGCGCCTTAAAACGCGTGGCTGCGGACCGGGGATGCCCGGCGCTGCCCCGCCCAGTCCCTCTGCCGGTGCAGTACCCGGAAAAGGTAGCCGTGGTGGGCGCCGGTCCGGCCGGCCTGGCCGCGGCGTACTTCCTGGCCCGGCGCGGCTATCCGGTGACCGTATTTGAAGCCATGTCCCGGCCGGGCGGTATGCTGGCCTACGGGATTCCGCCCTACCGGCTGCCCCGCCAGCTGCTCTGGGAGGAAATTGCCTACATTCAGGCCCTGGGCGTGGAAATCAGGCTGAGCCACCCGGTGCGCGGCCGCCAGGGGCTGGAAGAGCTCAGGCAGCAGGGCTACCGGGCGGTCTTTCTGGCCACCGGGGCCTGGCGTTCCTCCATCCCGCTGCCGGGCGCCCGCAGCATAGCCGGAGTGTATGACGGAACCGGATTTTTGCGCCTGGTGAACAGCGCCCTGAATGAGGGGCAGACGCCCGACATTCCCGGCGTGGCCGGCTGCCGGCTGGCCGTGGTGGGTGGCGGCAACGTGGCCATTGATGTGGCCCGCACCGCCCTGCGCCTGGGGGCCCGGGAGGTGGCGCTGCTCTACCGCCGCAGCCGGGCCGAAATGCCTGCCCTGGAGGAAGAAATCTGGGCGGCCGGGCAGGAGGGTGTGGAGTGGCACTTCCTGACCGCGCCCGTGGAAATCATCAGTAAGCACCAGAAGGTCACCGGTTTGCGCTGTCAGAAAAACCGGCTCAGCGAGCCCGATGCCAGCGGCCGCCGCCGGCCCGAGCCGGTGGCCGGTTCAGAATGGGTGATGCCGGTGGATATAGTGGTTTTTGCCACCGGTCAGAGTCCAGATCTGGATTACCTGCAAGATTTGAGCGCAGATATTGGTGTGCAAAACCAGTTAATTGCTGTTAACAGCTACCAGCAAACCGCTCTGCCCATGGTCTTTGCCGGGGGGGATAATGTCAGCGGTCCGGCCAGCGCCGTGCGGGCCATCGCTGCGGGGCGCCGGGCGGCTGCGGGCATTGACGCCTACCTGCGCGGCTGTCCGCCCGCGGAAGCTGATCTGGCTCCCCGGCTGCGTTCACCTCTGCCGCCCCTTTTGAGCAGTGCCGAACAAAGACAGAATCCCGGGGCCATTGATCCCCACCGGCTGTACAGTGCCCAAAAAAAGGACAGCTTTGCCGAAATTATGGATGCTCCCAACATAACCGCGGCCATGGCGGAAGCCCGCCGCTGCCTGCGCTGCGATCTCTGCCAGGCCTGCGGGCGCTGTGTGGATACCTGCAACAACCAGATTGGCGCGGTGGCGTTGCAGCTGGGCTATGTGCAGGGCAGCAGCGGCCCGACCGATTTCACCAGCACCGCCGGGCGCTGCCTGGGCTGCGGCAGCTGCGCTACCAGCTGTCCGCACGGGGCCCTGCAGGTTTCCGATCAGGACGGCTACCGGGAGATTCGCCTGACCGGGGCGCTGCTGGCCCGCCTGCCCCTGGTGCGCTGCACGCAGTGCGGGCAGCCCTTTGTCACTACCCGGCATCTGGGCTTTATCAACGCCCTGCTGCAGGAGGATGCGGGCAGCGGACGCAATCAAAATGAAGCTTCGGCCGTTTCCCCGGGGGCAAAGTTACCGGCGGAGGTGCCGGTAAACGGCCGGGCGGTTTGCCCGGACTGTGCCCGCAGAGTCTGGCTGCAAAACGTGTACGGTGCCTGATACCGCCGGAAAATCCTTTGACGCCCCATAAAACCCCCCTTCCTGAAACCCGCACCGGGTGCCTGACCCGAGGCTGCCTGCCGGTGCGGGTTTTTATTTTTTCTTCTGGATCCGCCTTCCTGTTTCGCTTATATCATATTTAGAAAAATAACGCACCAATATTAGCGTAATATGATTTAGCTAACCATAATATTCGCCAATGCTATTAATACCGGTTCTTCATGTTTCTAGGGACTATTTTCGCTAGTTATAAATTTATAAAAATATCTTTTCTTTTGTTAACTTCTTATGTAAAATAAGGGGAACAGGGGGTTGAAGTGCTATGGTTGATTTGATACTGTATACAAACAAAAATGCCGCACCTGTAGAAAAGATCTTTGATCTGTTTTGCGATCTGGCCAGCTGGCGTCAGATTGGTGATGTAGCCGGGCAAATATATGAATTAATTAGCGATCTGCCATTTACAGCTGAAGAAATCCAATTGATTGGCGAAGCAGTGCTGGATATTGTGCGCGACCTGCCTCAGTACGAGGGGGTGCGCGATATCCTGGAAAACCTGGCCGATTATTTCTGCGATCTGTCCATGCAGGCCGAATGGGTGGAAAAAGCAGCCGGAATGCTGGCTTTTGCCAGTCAATTGCCCGACTATGAAGGGTTCCGGCAAGTGGTGAAATATGTGCAGGAGTTCATGGCCAGCCCGCCCGAAGCGCAGCAGATGCGGGAAATGATCTATCAGCTGCCGGTTTTGCTCTCCTCACTGCCCCGCAGCGCTACTTTGGCCGGTTATATCAACCAGGCGGCCGAAATGCTGCCCGCGCTGCTGGCTCAGCCCGACCTGCTGGAGCGGCTGGCCGGGGTGCTGGATCTGTTCTGCGATTTGAGCATTCAGCAAAGCATAGGGGAATTTCTGCAGACCCAGTTCGCCGCTGCAGCCTGCGAGGTGGAGAGCGCTGATCTGGAAATGAGCGCTTGATGGAATCCTTTAATGTCTGAAAACTGGTTAACCGGTGATCCGGAGCACAGCTCCGGCTTTTTTATTTTGGAGCCGCCTGATAAAATTTGTCCCTGCAACAGGAATAGCTGGAAACAGGGCGAATACATGGAATTGTTGCAAACCATGCTAACTCTAGGCGCATTGGGGAGACCGCGCGGGGGACGCTGCCATGGCGGCGCGGTTTACCGGGACTAGCCGACCGGGGAGGGAAACTCAAATGGCTGTGAAGATTGCGGTAATTGGTGGTACAGGAGTCTATGATCCGGAAATCTTGAGCGATTTAAGGGAAGAAACCGTCAGCACCTCCTACGGTGCTGTGCCGTTAAAGATCGGCCGGTACGACGGCCGGGAAGTCGCTTTCATGACCCGGCACGGGGCCGACCATTCGGTGCCCCCGCATCTGGTGAATTACCGGGCCAATATTGCCGCCCTGCGGCAGCTGGGCGTGCAGAGCATCCTGGCCACGGCGGCCGTGGGCTCGCTGAACCTGGAGATGGCCCCGCGGCACTTTGTGCTGGTGGACCAGTTTCTGGATTTCACCAAAGGGCGGCCCTCCACCTTTGTGGAGCAGGGCGTGGTGCACCTGGACATGACCGAGCCCTACTGTCCGGAACTGCGCCGCTACTTGCGGCAGGCGGCCGGCGAGCTGGGCCTGACCTGCCACCCGGCCGGCACCTATGTCTGCACCGAAGGGCCGCGCTTTGAAACGCCGGCCGAGATTAAAATGTTTAAAATGCTGGGCGGCGACCTGGTGGGCATGACCAGTGTACCCGAGGTGGTGCTGGCCCGGGAGGCCGGGATTTGCTACGCCACCGTGGCCATGGTGACCAACTACGCGGCCGGCATTTCGCCCGGCAAACTGTCCCACCAGGAAGTGGTGGACATCATGACCGATAACGGGGCCAACCTGCGCCGGCTGCTCATGCGGGCCATCGCCCTGTTGCCGCAGGAACGCGACTGCGCCTGCCGCCGGGCCCTGGAGGAGCCGGTGGCCGTGTCCGAAAAAAAGTAACATTAAACTGGAGAAAGGAACATGACCACATGGAAACCATGCGCTGGCAGGACGACTGTCTGGTACTGCTGGATCAAACGCTGCTGCCCGGAGAGGTGCGATATATTCAGTGCCGGGATGTAGATACAGTTTGTGCGGCCATCCGCCGTCTGGCCGTGCGGGGAGCGCCGGCCATCGGTGCAGCGGCGGCTTACGGACTGGCCCTGGGCGCCCGAAGCCTGGATTGTGCCGACAGCCAGAGCTTTTTGTCCCGGGTGCGGGAAATTGCCGACCGGCTGGCCGCCACCCGGCCCACCGCGGTCAATCTGCACTGGGCTTTGCGCCGCCTGCTGGACAAAATGACGGCGGCCCTGCCCGCCACTCCGCAGCAGCTCAAAGAGCTGCTGCTGGCTGAAGCCCGGGCCATTTACGATGAGGACTACCGGGCCAACCAGGCCATGGGCCGGCACGGGGCGGAGCTGCTGCCCGAGCAGGCCGGCGTGCTCACCCACTGCAATGCCGGGGCGCTGGCCACTGCCGGTTTTGGCACCGCGCTGGGCGTGATCCGGGCCGCCCACCAGCAGGGCAAAAAGATCCATGTTTACGCCGATGAAACCCGCCCCCTGCTGCAGGGAGCCCGCCTGACCACCTGGGAACTGCTGCAGGAAGGCATTCCCGTGACCCTGCTTACCGACAACATGGCCGGATACCTGATGGCCCTGGGCAAGGTGGACGCGGTGATTGTGGGTGCCGACCGCATCACCCGCAACGGGGATGTGGCCAATAAAATCGGCACCTACAGCGTGGCGGTGCTGGCCCGGGAACACGGCATCCCCTTTTATGTGGCCGCGCCCCTGTCTACCATTGACCTGAGCCTGGCCAGCGGCCAGGAAATTCCCATCGAACAGCGCGCGCCCGAGGAGGTAACCTGCATTGGCGGTGTGCGGGTGGCGCCCGCAGGGGTGGAGGTGTGGAATCCGGCCTTTGATGTCACGCCGGCCCGGCTGGTCACAGCCATTATCACCGAGCGCGGCGTGTACCGCCCGCCCTATACGGAGACATTACCGGCCCTTTTTGCGCAAGATTGCTGATTGCGCCGGCGTAAAGCGGCGGGTGTGCGCTGGCTGAGCGGGCCCGCCGGGAGTACCGCGGGCAAAAATAAAGAAAACTGCAGGGAAGGAGCGGGCAAAATATGCAGGAATACATTGTGCGCGACATTGGTCTGGCCCCGGCCGGGCGCCTGAAAATAGACTGGGTGAAAGCCCACATGCCGGTTTTAAACGTGATCCGGGAGGAATTTGCCGCCCAGAAGCCCTTTGCCGGGCTGCGGGTGGCCATGAGCATCCACCTGGAAGCCAAAACCGCCTATCTGGCCGAAGTGATCCGGGAGGGAGGCGCTCAGGTGGCCATCACCGGCTCCAACCCGCTTTCCACCCAGGATGACGTGGCCGCCGCCCTGGCCGCAGCCGGCCTCAATGTGTACGCCTGGTACAACGCCAGCGAACAGGAATATTACGATCACCTGGCGGCCACACTGGCCTGGGAGCCGCACATTATTATAGATGACGGCGGCGACCTGGTGCACCTGCTGCACACCGGGCTGACCCACCTGGCCGGCCAGGTGCTGGGCGGCTGCGAGGAAACCACCACCGGGGTGATGCGGCTGCGGGCGCTGGAGCGGGAGGGCCGGCTGCTGTTTCCCATGCTGGCGGTCAATGACGCCCGCTGCAAATACCTGTTTGACAACCGCTACGGCACCGGCGAATCGGTGTGGGCGGGCATCATGCGCACCACCAACCTGATTGTTTCCGGCAAAACCGTGGTGGTGCTGGGTTACGGCTGGTGCGGCCGCGGCGTGGCCATGAAGGCCCGGGGCCTGGGAGCGCGGGTGATTGTCACCGAGGTGGACCCGGTGCGGGCCATTGAGGCCTACATGGACGGGCACCAGGTCATGCACAGCGACCAGGCGGCGGCCGAGGGCGACATCTTCATTACGGTCACCGGCTGCAAGGATGTGCTGCGGGCCCATCATTTCCGGCGCATGAAAGACGGGGCCATCCTGGCCAACGCCGGGCATTTTGACGTGGAAATCAATAAGCCCGAGCTGCGCCGGGTCTCCACCGGGTGGCGCACCGTGCGCAAGGATATTGAAGAATTCACTCTGCCCGACGGGCGGCACCTGTATCTGCTGGGCGAGGGCCGGCTGGTCAACCTGGCCGCGGGGGACGGCCACCCGGCCGAAATCATGGATCTGTCCTTTGCCCTGCAGGCCCTGGCGGCCCGCTTTGTCCGCGAACAGGGCCAGGCGCTGGAAAAGCGCGTTTATGATGTGCCGGTGGAAATTGACCAGCGGGTGGCCCGGCTCAAGCTGCAGTCTCTGGGCATAGCCATTGATCAGATGAGCCCGGAGCAGCAGGAGTATGTGCACTCGCACGGCCTGCCGGCGCACAAAGCCTGAAAATATACTATACCGGCTGCTAACGGGCCCCGGCGGTACAGGCGTTCCGGCGGGATGCACCCGGCAGCAGCGGGCAGGAGAGCTGACCGCAAGAAAATGGTTGAAGAAAAAGAACGAACCGAGATCATTCAGACCGGACGGGCCATGAGCTGCGGGGGTCTGGTGCTGGGCACCTGGGGCAATATTTCCTGCCGGGGTCCGCAGCCCGGGCAGATTCTGATCACGCCCAGCGGCATGGCCTATGAGCAGCTTAAGCCTCGGGACCTGGTTTGCCTGGACCTTGCGGGCCAGGTCATCCAGGGCCACCGCCGCCCCTCATCGGAATACCTGCTGCACCTGGCCATCTACCGGCGGCGCCCTGATGTGGGGGCCATTGTGCACACCCACAGCATTTATGCCAGCGCTCTGGCGGTGCTGCGCCGGGAGCTGCCGCCCCTCCTGGAGGAAACCGCCCAGGTGGCCGGGGGGGCGGTGCCCTGCGCCCCCTATGCCCGGGCCGGCACGGAGCAGCTGGCCGAGCTGGCGGCCGAAGCGCTGGGGCAGGGCCAGGCCGTGCTGCTGGCCAACCACGGTGTGGTGGGCGTAGGCCGCCATTTAAAAGAGGCCCTGACTGTGTGTCAGGTGGTGGAAAAATCGGCCATGGTCTATCTGCTGGCCAGCAGCCTGGGCCAGCCGCACATCCTGCCGCCGATCGAAGTGGCCGAACTGCGCCGCATTTTTACCCGGCACTATGGACAGCCCCGCTGATTTAAGCAGGCCGCCGAAAAAGCTGCCTTAAGGCGACCAGGAACAGGAGGTGGGAAGATGTCCCGCATATTGATTCGCGATGCCACTATTATCACTATGGAAAGCGCCAGCCCGCTGCCGCCGGTGGAAAATGGCGCCATCGCCATTGATGGAAATACCCTGGTTTATGTCGGCCCGCTGTCCGGGCTGCCGGCCGATTTTCAGCCCGATCAAACCATTGTCGCCGGCGGGATGCTGGCTCTGCCCGGGCTGGTCAACTGCCACACCCACGCCGCCATGACCCTTTTGCGCGGCTATGCCGACGACATGCCCCTGATGAGCTGGCTCAATGACAAAATCTGGCCCCTGGAGGCCAACCTGGAACGCGACGACATCTACTGGGGCACGCTGCTGGCCTGCCTGGAGATGATCAAGTCGGGCACCACCTGCTTTGCCGATATGTATTTCCACATGCGGCGGGCCGGCCAGGCCGCCCTGGAGGCGGGCCTGCGGGCCAGCATCGCCCGGGGCATGATTGGCACGGCGCCCAACAGTGAGGAGGCGCTGGCCTACAGCCGGGAGCTGGTGCAGGCCTGGCAGGAGCAGGGGCAGGGGCGGATTACGGTCACTTTGGGGCCGCACGCTCCCTACACCTGCCCGCCGGAGTATCTGGAAAAGGTGCTCCGCCTGGCCCACGACCTGGATGTGGGCATCCACATCCACCTGGCCGAGACCCGGGACGAGATCAGCATGATCCAGCAGCAGTACGGCCAGACTCCCATCGCCCTGATGGAACAGGTGGGCCTTTTTGAGCGCCCGGTGCTGGCGGCCCACTGTGTGCATCTGACCGATGCGGATGTGGAAATTCTGGTACGCCGCCGGGTGGGCATCGCCCACAACCCCCAGAGCAACATGAAGCTGGCCAGCGGCATCGCCCCGGTGGAAAAACTGCGCCGGGCCGGCGCCATAGTGGGCCTAGGCACGGACGGGGCGGCCAGCAACAACAATCTGGATATGTTTGAGGAAATGCGCACGGCGGCGCTTTTGCAGAAAGTGTCCACCGGTGATCCCATCGCCCTGCCCGCTTACGCCGCCCTGTACATGGCCACGGCCGGGGGAGCGGCGGCAGTGGGTCTGGCCGGGCAGGTGGGGCAGCTGAGAGCGGGTCTCAAGGCCGATCTGATTTTGCTCAATACCCGGGCCCCCCACCTCTGTCCGCCGCACGACTGGTATGCCCACCTGGTTTACGCGGCGGCGGCCGCCGATGTGGATACCGTGATCATTGACGGTCGCCTGGTCATGCAAAACCGCCGGGTGCTGACCATAGATGAAGAAAAAGTGTATGCCGAGGTGCAAAAGCGCGCCCGGCGCCTGGTGGCGGCCGTGCAGCAATAAAGCCGGGCTTGCCGGCGGGCCGGCCGGAGGCCGGCTCCCGCCGAAGAAAAAAGGCTGGCCATTCAGCCGGGGACCAACAGGAGGGAGCACATTTGGCCACAGTGGTGCTGGCCCGCCACCGCGACCAGCGGGTGAAGCAGGGCCATTCCTGGGTGTATCTGACCGAGATCAGCGACATGAAAGGGGACATCCAGCCGGGCGATGTGGTGGAAGTTGTGGACAGCGCCGGCCGGTTTATCGGCCGGGGGTATGTCAATCCCGCTTCCCAGATTGCTGTGCGCATCCTTACCCGGGACAAAAATGAGCCAGTTGACCGTCACTTTTTTGTCCGCCGCATTCAGCAGGCGGTGGACTACCGCCGCCGGGTGCTGGAGCACAGCAACGCCTGCCGGCTGATCTTCGGGGAGGCCGATTTTCTTCCCGCCCTGATTGTGGATGACTTTGCCGGCTTTCTTTCTCTGCAGACTCTGGCCCTGGGCATGGAACGGTTTAAAAGCACGGTTGTGGACGTACTGGAGGAGGTCTGCCGCCCGCGCGGCATTTACGAGCGCAATGATGCCAGTGTGCGGCAGCTGGAGGGCCTGCCTCTGGTGAGCGGCTTTATCGGGCCGCCCTTTGATCCGCTGGTGATTATTGAGGAAAACGGCCTTGAGCTGGAGGTGGACCTGGCCGGCGGGCAAAAGACGGGCTATTTTCTGGACCAGCGAGAAAACCGCCGGGTGATGTTTTACCTGGCCCGGGGAGCGCGGGTGCTGGACTGCTTCTGCCACACGGGCACTTTCGCGGTTTATGCGGCCGCGGCCGGGGCGGTCGCGGTGACCGGCATAGATATCTCGGCCGCTGCGCTGGAGGTGGCCCGGCGCAATGCCGCCCGCAACCGGGTGGCCCACCTGTGCCACTTTCAGGAGGAGAACTGCTTTGACGCCCTGCGGCGGTTGGAGCGAGAAAAGGCGCAGTTCGACCTGATTATCCTGGACCCGCCCGCCTTTACCAAATCCAAAAGCGCCCTGCCCGGCGCGGTGCGCGGCTACAAAGAGATTAACCTGCGAGCCATGCGCCTTTTGCCCGCGGGCGGTTTTCTGGTCACCTGTTCCTGTTCCTATCACATGAGTGAGGATTTGTTTATCCAAACCATCCAGGAGGCGGCCCGCGATTGCCGCCGCCAGCTGCGCCTGGTGGAACTGCGCCGGCAGGCTAAAGACCACCCCATGCTGCTGGCCATGCCGGAGAACCATTATTTAAAATGTCTGGTCCTGCAGGTATTCTAGCAGGCGGTCTGCTTCGGGCAGGCCGCTTTTTTTATGCATAAATCACGGCCAGGCTGGCAGACTAAGCATAAAAAGGTTATTGATGGGAGCGCCCGATGCCCGTACAGGTTTCTCCGCAACAGCTGGTCTACCTGCTGGTGGTGGTGATCACCTCCAGCGCCGATGTCTTTTTACCCGCCATGGTGCTGCAGGACTGCCAGCGCGATGCCTGGCTGGTGCCCCTTTTGGCCGGCGGGGCGACCTCGTTGCTGGTGCTACTTTACCACTCCCTGCTGGTACGGGGCGGCGGAGTGGATTTCACCACCCTGCTCACAAAGACCTGCGGCCGCGGGCCGGGGCGGGTGCTGGGCGGGGTTTATTTCCTCTTTGTCTATCTGATTACTTCCGTGCTGCTCAGCGAAATCATCCAGATTATCAGCACGGTTTTTCTGGTGGCCACCCCTTCCTCTGTGATTGTGGCAGTGCTATTGCTGCTGGCCGCCTATGCCTGGCACAGCGGCCTAAAACCGATCCTGCGGGTGAATGAGCTGCTCTTCTGGCCCGGCATCCTGTTTCGGGTGGTGATTCTGCTGGTGTCCCTGCCCGCCTTTAAAGGCATCAACTATCTGCCCCTGCTGGGCAGTGGAATTGGTATGCTGGCGGCCTGTGCTTTTAAAACCATGGCCTGGTTCAGCGAATTTTTCCTGCTGGTATTGCTGATGCCGCAGGTGGACAAACAACGCCGCCTGCTGCCCTGGCTGCTGGGGGCGGTCTGGGCGGTGGTGCTGATCAATCTGGTGCTGTATGAATCCATCGGCGTTTTCGGGGCCCGGCAGGCCGCGGCCATGGTTTTTCCGGTCCTGGACATCATCCGTCTGGCCGGTCTCAGCTCGCCCCTGCTCAATCTGGACGCTTTTGCCATGACCTTCTGGTTCGGAGCGGTGTGCCTCAAGGTGATGTTTTTTTACTACCTCACCTGGCAGCTCTGGCAGCAGGTTATACCGGCCACCCCGGCTCAACTGCTGCCCCTGAGCGTATTGCTGGCGGTCCTGCCCCTGCTGGCCATTGATGAAACCGGCCGCTCCATCCGCTCGCTCACCTTCAGCTGGCCGGGGATGTCCTTTTGTTTTCAGGTGGTGGTGCCCTGCTTGCTCTGGGTCAAACTGCGCCTGAAGGCGCCGGGGCAGGTGAACAGCCCTGCCGGCAGTTAAACTATCCCGCTGGCAATTAACCGCTCTGCTGGTGGCTGCCGTACTGCCCACTGCTCTGCTGGTGGTGCCCGCCAGCACGGCGCAAAATGCCGGCAACAATTTTTGGGCCTCTTTGACCATAGCCTGGTTGACGGTGGTGGTGATTGGCTATCTCTTTACCGCACCGGGCTGCCTGCGCTGGATCTGGCAGCTGCTGGGGCGAGAAAACCGCGGGGGCGGCGGCCCGGGGCCGGTGGTGGTCAATCTGGGACTGGTGCTTTACTTTATTCTTTCCTCAGGCATATTGCTGCGCGAATTTGTGGATTTGATGGGCACGATTTATTTGCGCCAGACTCCGGTCTGGCTGGTGGCCGCGGCGCTGCTGGTGGTGGTGGATTACGGCCTGCGGGTGGGTCTCGGGCCGCTGGCCCGCATCAACAGCCTGGCTGTGCTGAGCATCATGGTTACTATTGTGCTGGTAGCCGCGGTGAACCTGCGGGCGCTGGACCAGGAATTTCTGCAGCCCCAGTACAGCCGCTGGCCGGGACTGCTGCTGGGCGCACTGGTGCCCCTGGGCTGGCTGAGTGAGACGCTGCTGTTTGCCCTGCTGCTGGGCCAGCATCTGGCCGATGCCGGCCAGCTCCGGAGCGCGGCGCTGTTGGCCCTGCTGCTGGATTATCTGGCCCTGCTGCTGGTCAATATCGCCTCCCTGGGTCTTTTCGGTGCGGAAGTGTGTGCGCGCATGATTTACCCCGCCTTCAACCTGATCCGGGAAACCCGCCTGGAGTCGCTCAGTTTTTTCGAGCGCACCGACGCGCTGTTCATGGGGGTCTGGGTGCTGGGCATGGCCTTCAAGCTGGCTGTCTTCATGTACTGCGGGAAGGTTTGTTTGCTGCGGGCCTGCGGCCTGACCGACTACCGCTTTTGTCTGCTGCCCTGCGCTGTGCTGGTGCTGGGCCTGGCCCTGTACGGCTGGGAAAACATCAGTGCTTTGCTGCAGTTCAGCAGCCTGACCGTTCCCCCCTATTTGCTGTTTTACAATGTGGTCTTCTTGCTGGCCGTATACCTGTTATCCCGTTTGAGCGAAAAAAAGCCGGAGGGGTGAGATAATGCTCCAATATTTGCAGCGGCTGGCCCGTCACTGGCGGCGCCGGGCCGGGGAAATGTCCAACCCCCTGCAGGACAAAGCCACCCGGGCCCGGCGGGCGGTTACGGCGCAGGAACTGGACGCCCTGCCCACCACGGCCTCTCTGGAGGATAACCTGGAGCTGCTTCGCCAGGTGCTGGGGGAGAGCAGCGATTTGCAGGTGCGGCGTCTTTATCTGGGCCAGGAAAGGGTGCTGCCGGCGGCCCTGCTGTATCTGGAGAGCATGCTGGAAGGGCGGCTCCTGGACGAGCATGTCCTGCGGCCGCTCTTGTACGATGCGCCGGTGGTGGGCTACCGGAACGGCTCACAGGTGCTGCTGGCGCTGCAGCGCAACAGTTTGCTCACCCGCAGTCAGACCCGCTGGCTGGACCAAATGGCGCCAGCAGTGGATGAACTGCTGCGGGGCAGCGCTCTGTTGCTGGTGGAGGGGGAGTTCCGCCTGCTCAGTATAGAAATCAAGGGCTACCAGGTGCGGGCCATCCAGGAATCGGAAAAGGAGCCGGTGGTGCGCGGGCCCCGCGATGCCTTTGTAGAGCACCTGCCGACCAATATCAGCCTGGTGCGCCGGCGCATTCACAGCCCCAACCTGCAGGTGGAAAAAATGGCCCTGGGGCGGGTGGCCCAGAACAACCTGGCCCTGCTGTACATCCGGGGTCTATGCAGCCCGCGGCTGGTGGAATATGTCCAGCGCCGCCTGCAGAACATCACCGTGGACGCCGTTCAGGAGAGTTTTTATCTGGAGGAAATGCTCCAGGACAGCATTCTCTCCCCCTTTCCCCAGCTGGGCAACACCGAGCGGCCCGATCGGGCGGTGGCCGCCCTGCTGGAAGGCCGGCTGGTCATTCTGACCGACAACAGTCCCCAGGCCCTGATTGCGCCGGGCGAGTTCTTTTCCCTACTGGAAACCTCTGAGGACTACAACCAGAATTATTTATTTGCCACTTTTGTGCGCTTTTTGCGCTATACGGCTTTTGCCGTATCTCTGGTGCTGCCCTCGTTCTACATTGCCATCACCACCTATCATCAGGAGATGATCCCCACCAAACTGCTGCTCAGCATCAGCGCCGCCCGGCAGGGGGTGCCTTTTCCGGCCCTGGTGGAGGCCCTGATCATGGAATTGATGTTTGAAATACTGCGCGAGGCCGGAGTGCGCCTGCCCCGCCCCGTAGGTCAGGCCGTGAGCATTGTGGGGGCGCTGGTGATTGGCCAGGCCTCGGTGCAGGCCGGACTGGTGTCCGCCCTCATGGTCATTGTGGTGGCCTTTACGGGCATCGCTTCCTTTTCCGTGCCCCATTTCAGCCTGGGTCAAACCGTGCGCATCCTGCGCTTTCCGCTCATGCTCACGGCCGCCCTGCTGGGCCTGTTTGGGGTGATGTGCTTTATCCTGGTGATCCTGCTGCATATGGCTTCCCTGCAGAGTTTCGGGGTGCCCTATCTGGCTCCGGCTGCCCCGCTGCGCGCCGCTGCGCTGCGCGATGTGCTGGTGCGCCTGCCGGGTTCGGGCATGCACCGGCCGGCCGGTGCGGAAAAGTCATGAACCGCCCGGCCCGGCAGCGGGGAGCGGCTGCCCTGGTGCTGCTGCTGGTTCTGCTGCTCACCGCGGGCTGCTGGGATCTGCGCGAGGTGGAAGACCTGGGTCTGGTGATGGCTTTCGGGATCAGGCTGCCCGACCGGGGAGCGGGGTACGAAATCTGGGTGCAGGAAGCCAACCCGGGCGGTGGAGCGCAGCAGATGGGGGCAGCTGGCAAAGAGTTCCCGGCTCCCTTTCACAACCACCAGGGGCAGGGCCGCACGGTTTTTGACGCGGTGCGCCTGCTCTCTCGGGAAACCCCGCACCGCCTCTTTTTTTCCCACAACCAGGTGTATGTCATCGGCGAGAGATTGGCCCGGCAGAATGGGGTGAGTGAAGTGCTGGATTTTCTGGAGCGCGATCCCGAGTTCCGCCGCACGGTCTGGATTCTGGTGTCCCGCTCGCGGCTGATGCCCCGCCTGTTCAACTCTATGAATAACCTGAACCGGCCTTTGGGGCAGTACCTGGCCAGTGCGCTCCAGCAGCGCCGGCTGAGCAGCACCTATGCCCCCCTGCGGCTGGGGGATTTTGTGCAGTATATGAACGAAACCGGTGCGGATGCTTTTACAGCCGGTGTGGAGCTAAGAGTACCCGAAAAAAAACCGGAGCAGGGAATGGGGCAGGCGCTTCCCCAGCTGCCGGTGCCCCGCCTGCATCAAACCGCGGTTTTTCGCCGTGACCGGCTGGTGGGCTGGCTGGATGATTCTGAAAGCAGAGGCCTGCTTTATGTGCGGGGCGAAGCCAATAGCGGGATTATGACATTAAATTACCGGGGACAGCAAGTGGCCCTGGAGATTACCGGCAATCAGAGCAGAGTGCGGGCCGAATTGTCCCACGACCGCCCCCGCCTGGTGATCGATGTGCAGGTGGAGTGCAATGTGGGGGAGAGTATGGCCGCAGTGAATCTGGTTGATGTGCGGGTGATCAATGAGATCAAAGAGCTGGCCCGGCAGCAGGTTAAAAACGATATTTACCGGGCCATCAGCCGCTGTCAGCAACTGGGCAGCGACCCCTTTGGATTTGGCCGCCAGCTGGCCGTCCGGTACCCGGCATACTGGGCCCGGGTGGAAGACAGGTGGCGGGAGGAAATCTTTCCGGAAACCGAATTTGATATCCTAACCCGGGTGCAGATCCGCCGTTTGGGTCTGATCACCCAGACCTATCAGGCCAGGTGAACGAGTTATGAAAGCGTTTATTGCCTTTGTCCTGCTGCCTCTGATGGGCTGGCAGCTGGGGCAGCTGGTGCGCCGGCGGGCCTGGAAAGAGGGGGCGGTGTATATCGTCTTGATGGGGCTGGCCCTGCTGTACAGCTGGGGTTATGCCTCCGGGTGGAGTTTGCCCAACCCCTATGATTATCTGGATCTGATCTTCCGCCCGGTGACCCTGTGGATAGAAAGTGCTCTTAAATCTTTGTAATTCAGCGACCCCGGGAGGTGCGCCGCCTTCCCGGGGCGATTTTGCTGCGCACCAGGTGGCTGACCAGCAGCAAAATTGGCAGACCGTATTCTATGGGCAGGGCATAAACCGGCCAGATTACCCGGGCGAAGTCCAGTTCCTGTCCCAGGTTCTGGTAAGCCGACAGAGAAAAAGTGGTGAGCAGGGCGCCGGCCGGCAGGACCAGACTGCGGTAATCACTGATGCCGGTCAGTGTGGCCAGGCTGCTGACAAAGGCGTAATAGCAGAGGGCAAACTTGGCAAAAGTGAAAATAAACCAGTTAAACGATAATACCGGCACAGTGAGGTGGCTGACCGGGCCGGCATCGGCCGTGCTCAGGCGGGCGAAGACCACGCGGCCGGCGTCATCCGGCCCCAGCACGGTGATGGCCCCGATAGTGGCCAGGAGCAGAATGAATATTCCGCCGCCCAGACCCTGAACCCAGGAGGCGTAGAGGCGGCGGGGTGACTCCCGGATGGGCCAGACAATCAGGGCCAGCAGGATCATTTCGCCTACGGGAAAGCTGCTCAGATTTAGTGCTGATATGAGTACGGGTTCCCAGCCCCGGTCGAGCAGGGGCTGCAGTTCGGCCCAGCGGCTGATGGGCAGGTCAATCACCTGCAACAACAGGTACAGAGCCAGGTTCAGGGGCATGAGCAGGGCCAGGGCCCGGGTGAGGGGTTCCAGGCCAAGAAACAGGGCATAGGCGGCCAGCAGGGCCACCAGAATGTGGGTGGCGGCCAGCGGGGTTTGAAAGAGCAGGACGGTTTGAATGAAGTCGCCAATATTGCGCAGCACCAGCGCGCCCAGGTGCAGGGCAAACCAGACCAGCACCAGGGCGGGCAGCAGGCCCGCGCGGCCCCATGCTGCGGTCAGCATCTGAACAAGCGACTTTCCCGGGTAATATTTCTGCAGCAGCACCAGCAATCCGGTGAGCAGCAGGCCGGGAAAGAAGGAGAGTACCAGGGCCAGCCAGGCATCCTGACGGCTGGTGGCAATAATTTGACCGGGTACCAGCAAAATAGCTGTGCCAATGATAAAGCTGCAGACCAGCAAGGCAAACTGCCGGCTGGAAATGATCTCGTCCTGCATGCGCACGGGAGTAGCCTCCTTGCCGGTGCGGCCAGGCTAGCCCAGTCCCAGTTTCCGGGCCAGGGGCATGAAGATGTTTTCCAGAGCAGAGCTGGGATTGGGCAGGGATACGTCCAGGACCAGGCCATAGCTGTAGATCAGGGCGGGTAGCAAAAGAAGGGCGGAAATTAATGCCTCCCGCCGGGGCAGGGGCCGGGGCAGCAGCGTGATTTGATAAAAGATCAGCGCGGTATAGGCGGCACTGAGCAAAATCAGGTTCAGCCACATTTGCCCTCACGTCTCCTTGGATTGATCTGGAACTGCCGGGTACGGAGATCTATTCAGAGCGGCCGGGGAGAAATGTTGATACGGCCCAGGCCCCGCACCCGGCTGTGTACGTCAATGGTGTAGCTCAGAGAAGAGAATATTTCCGGCCAGTTCCCGGCATAGCTTTCCTGCCACCGGGCCGGATACTGACGGTAGACCGCTTCCCCCAGTCCGGCCGCATCACTGCCCAGAGATTGCATGGCAGCCAGCGCCGCAGTAATATCCTGACGTACATGTTCGGAAAGGGCTGCCTCCAGCTCTTTGATTACCGCACTGTCCAGTTTTTCCAGACCCGGACTGACTTCACCTATATTGGCATCGACCTTGAGGGATATATTTATTTCCAGTTCCCCATCCTGCAGGGAAGGTTCAATTTTACTCTGGCTGCCAACCACCTCAAAACTGATCATATTTTCATTTAACTTTACGGGTACAATACCCTTCTTTACCTCTCCCAGCAACCAGAGCAACCCCCGGCTTTGTTGTTCATTGAGCCATCCCACCAGTTGGCCACTCCGGAAAAGAGCGGTGTGGGTGAGGCGTGGTTCATGCAGGTCGGGGCCGCTGCCGGCGGCCTGCAAATCACGCCGCATCAGACCGGGAACGCTCTCTACACCGGCGGTGAAGGCTTCCCGTCCCGGCGTGCTCAACTGGCGCATGAACTGGTTTAAGCGAGAAACGGCGTACCAGGAGTTGCAGTGGCGGATATCGAGACTTTCTGCCAGCAGTCTGGCGGGGGGCAACTTGTTTTGAGTGCCAGCTGCCAGGATATCTTCCGGCTTATCCCGGGCAATTAGTATCCACATACTGCGTTTGATTTCCGCGTCCCTTTCTAAAAAATCCAGTATACTGACAATATCCTGCCGGGCCAATTGCTCGCTGATAATGATTACCCGGCAGTGGGGCCAGTAAAAGCGATGGGGGGCCACCAGGGTAAGGCGGTGGATGGCGTCGAATAGAGTGTAACCCGTGGCCAACCAGTTATGATAATTAATGCTACCGCTCCCCTGGCTCCCATTAGGGTTGCTCATTTGCCTCTGGGGCTGATCCACTGTCTGGCAAATGATGCGTAACTGCCCGGTGGGCAGTCGATCGACGGCGGCACCGATGACAATGTTCAAATTTTCAACCTCGGTTTTATCCCAGCAGCCGCTCAGGGGCAGGAGCAGGGCCAGAAAGAAGAGGTAAGTCAGCCGGGGGAGTTTTTTCATGGTACAGTTCCTCCATCATATCCGGCCGTAACGGTTGGCGTTGCTTCTGGCCGCTGCAGTATAACCTAGATGCCGGGGCGGCAGAGTGGTGCTGGCGGCCAGCTGCACCGGCTGCAGAGGAGTGAGCGGGCTTAAGTAAGGAACACCAAACGAGCGCAGGGCGCACAGATGCAACAAAATGGCCAGCAGACCCAGCATTACCCCGAACAGGCCCAGTATACCCGCAGTGAGCATCAGGGGAAAACGCAGCGTGCGAATGGCCTGCCCCAGCGGGTACTGGGGCACAGTAAACGAGGCTATACCGGTAAAGGCTACAACTATTACCATTAATGGTGATACCAGACCGGCCTGGATAGCCGCCTGGCCAATGACCAGAGCCCCTACAATATTTACGGCCTGTCCGACAACGGCCGGCAGACGAATACTGGCTTCACGCAGAAATTCAAAAGTCACTTCCTTAAACACTGCTTCTAAAATGGCCGGTAGAGGTACACCCTGGCGGGCAGCCGATATACTGATCAGCAGGTCGCCGGGGATCATGTCCTGGTGAAAGGTGGTAATGGCTATGTACAAAGAAGGCAACAGCAAAGATGCCAGCAATGCCAGATAGCGCAACAGTTTAACCAGAATGTTGAATTGGCGCTTGTTGTAATAGTCGTCGGCGGCCTGGAGCAGGCTGAGCAACTCGCCCGGCACCACCAGCACAAAGGGTGTGTTGTCCACTAAGATAGCCACCCGGCCTTCCAGCAGAGCTATGCACACCCGGTCCGGTCGCTCGCTGACCAGCACCTGGGGGAAGGGAGAAGCCGGGTTGTCCTGGATGAAATGTTCAAGGTACCCGCTTTCCAGCACAGCCACCACGTTAATCTTGTTCAACCTGCTTCTGACTTCCTCCACCAGCTCCGGGTGGGCTCTTTCCCGTAAGTAAATCATGGCCACGCCGGTGGGGCTGGCCCGGCCCAGGGTCAGGTCTTCTCTGGTCAGATCCGGAGCGGGCAGGTGTTTTTGCAGTATCCGGAAGTTGTCTTCCAGATCTTCAATAAAGCTGTTGCGCGGACCGCGTACCGCATTTTCCGATTTAGGTTCGCTAACCTGGCGGAGCGGGGGCCGGGGTGATTTGAGCTGGCGAGAGATCTTCCGGGCCGCTGTTGTCAGCACCTTTTCGGCCAGCCTGTCATTGTCGGGCTCCCGAACGGGATATCGGGCATCAGCCAGATGTTCTGATTCCAGACGCCGGGGATGCTTAATTCTCCAGCTCATCAGCGTTCACCTCACCCCGTATTTTTTCCCTGCTCGGGCATTTACTTGCAAGCAACCTCCCCTGGATTTCCGGCAGCCCTTTCTGTGAAATAACTCTCGCCGGAAAATACTGTACAAACAAGCAACCCCCCGTAGATTTCCGGCATCCCCTCCTTTGACATGGCGAGGACATTGATTTTTCAGTCAGAATTGTGGTAAAATAATTCACACAATTAAAGCCGAGGCGAGTGGCCGGTATTCCACCGGGTGGAGCTGAGATGAGATCAGGTGAGACGAGACGACTCGGAGCTGCGGGGTGAGGACCAGCGGGTGAGCTGGTCTTTTTTATTTGCCTGTTATTGGGAGAGATGGTATTTTGCTCTTAATGATTGATAATTATGACTCCTTTGTGTACAATCTGGTGCAGTATTTTCGCCTGCTGGGCCAGGAAGTGCTGGTGCGGCGCAACGACCAGATCACTGTATCGGAAATAATGGCCCTGGATCCCGCCTACCTGGTGCTCTCCCCGGGGCCCTGTGCACCGGAGCAGGCCGGGATCTGTCTCCAGGCCATTCGCTGCCTGGCCGGGCGCATTCCCATCCTGGGGGTGTGTCTGGGGCACCAGGCCATTGGCCAGGCTTTTGGGGGGCGGGTGGTGCGGGCCCACCGGCCCATGCACGGCAAATCCTCGCCGGTGTGGCATGACGGGCGGGGTGTGTTTGCCGGCCTGCTGTCACCCCTCCCGGCCGGGCGCTATCATTCGCTGCTGGTGGACAGGGCGGGGTTGCCCGATTGCCTGGAAATCTCTGCGGCCACATCCCGGGGGGAAATCATGGGGCTGCGCCACAAACACTGGCCGGTGGAGGGTGTGCAGTTTCACCCTGAATCTGTGCTCACGCCCGCTGGCCGGCAATTGCTGGCCAATTTCCTCCAGCTGGGTGAACGGTGGCGCGGTTTAAGAGGTGTATGTGATGCAGCACGATGAACATGGCCGGCCGGCAGCGGCCTGGCCCGCGGTGCGCTGGCGCAGCCTGGACCTGCCGTCCGATCCGGTGCAGCTCTTTGGCCATTTGCGGCACTTTCCCGGCAGTTTCCTGCTGGACAGCAGCCTGGCTGTACCCGGTTTCACCCGCTGGTCGCTGATGGGGGCCGATCCCTTCCTGGTGCTGTACAGCCGGGATGACCGGGTATATTTGCACTGGCGGTACACGAACAGCCCGGCGGTATGTCCCGATTTGCCGCTGAACCGCTGGTTTACCGCCGCGCCGCTGGACGTACTAAAACAACTGCTCTCCCGGTACCGCCTGCCGGCACCGCCCGGCGGTCTTCCCTTTGCCGGCGGGGCGGTGGGCTGCCTGGCCTATGACCTGGGCCGCCAGTTCGAGCGGCTGCCCGTGCTGGCCCGCCAGGAAAACAGCCCGCCCGATCTGGTGCTGGGGTTTTATGACTGGGCGCTGGTGGTTGATCACCAGGAGGAACTGGTTTATTTGCTGGCCAGTGGCCTGCCCGCTCCCCCGGAGCAGGCCGGACAGCGGGCCGGGCAGCGGCTGGATTTCTGGCAGAGCGTGCTGACAGCCGGCGCTGCTGACCGGGCGGGCGAGGAGGCACCGCCGGACAGGGTGCTCCAGCCGGCCGGGCCGGTTGCCGTGCAGGCGGATTTAAGCCGGGAGCAGTACGTTCAGGCTGTACAAAAAATCAAGGACTACATTGCCGCCGGCGACGTCTTTATTGTCAATATGACCCAGCGCTTTGCCCTGCCTCAGGTGGTGCCATCCTGGCAGCTGTACCGGAGGCTGCGCCGCATCAACCCGGCGCCCATGGCCGCCTATATCAATTTCCCCGGTCTGGAGGTGGTCTGCTCCTCCCCCGAGCGCTTTTTGCAGGTGCGGGACGGCCGGGTGGAGACCAGGCCGATCAAGGGCACCCGGCCGCGCGGCCGCAGCCCGGAGGAAGATGCCTACTGGCGCCGGGAACTCTGGCAGAGTGAAAAGGACCGGGCCGAACTGGTCATGATTGTGGACCTGGAGCGCAATGATCTGGGCCGGGTCTGCCGGCCGGGCAGTGTGCAGGTAGCCGAACTCTACCGCCTGGAGGAATATGCCACGGTGTTTCATCTGGTTTCCATAGTGCGGGGTGAGCTGGAGCAGGGGCGCGACCTGGTGGATCTGCTGCGGGCCACTTTCCCCGGCGGATCGGTAACCGGGGCACCCAAAATCCGGGCCATGGAGATAATCGAAGAACTGGAGCCGGTGCGGCGGGGGCTTTACTGCGGCAGTATAGGCTACTTCAGCTTTGACGGTCAGGCCGATTTGAATATCGTTATTCGTACGCTGGTGTATCAGGGCGGACAGATTATTTTCAACACCGGCGGGGGTGTGACCATAGATTCCGACCCGCTGGCCGAATACCTGGAAACACACGACAAGGCCCGGGCTCTTTTGCGGGCGCTGGGATTGCCCGAACCGGCCGGGATGTATGAGCTGTACGGCCGGTGAACCTCCCCCGGAACAGGTCGGGTTGGGGTATGTTTTACCGTCCTGCCGGGCGGTGCCTCTTTCATCCCACCCCCCGGGGGGTGCTGGGAGGCGGTCTCGATTAAATAGCCCAAAAATACAGGCCTGGGTCTGGCAACATTTGGCCTGGCAAAGGTTGTAAAATGCATATATTTGTGCTGGATTCGTGTTGTTTAAGCGTCATGATGAACAAAATATTGTTTGTCAAGTCGGCTTCCAGCTCCTTGATGCGTGCGTCCTTATCCAGTTAAGCGTCATGATGCGCAAAATATTGTTTTTCAAGGGCCCCGAGATGGCTATATACTGTTTTTTTAAGCGTTAACCGAACACAGATGATTTGTGCTGTTGCGTCAACTGGGCAGAAAATGAACAAAATGGGGAAGTGAAGCCCGTGCAGTGGGTTTATTATCATGAGGAGCTGCGCCCTCTGGACAGCCTGCCGGGGGGACAGCCCGACAGCGGGCTGCTCTACGGACGGGGGCTCTTTGAAACCATGCGGGTAAGGGATGGCCGGGTGCCCTGGCTGGCACAGCACCTGGAGCGCCTGCTCTGCTCGGCCCGCAGGCTGGGCCTGCCGGTGGTGCACAGCAGTGACCGGCTGGCGCAGCTGGTGGAGCAAACTGTATCCGCCAACCGGGTTGGCCAGGGCGCGGTGCGGCTTACGCTGACCGACAGCCTGCTGATCCAGTGCCGCCCGCTCCCGTACCGGGAGGAAGACTACCGCCAGGGCTGGCGGCTGGGGCTGGCCCCCTGGCAGCGCAGCGCGGCCGACCCGCTGCTGCAGCACAAAACCACCGCCTGCTGGAATAATCTCCTGGCCCGGGAACAGGCCCGCCGGGCCGGCCGGCAGGAAGTGCTCTGGCTGAACACGCAGGGGCAGGTTTGTGAGGGCAGCATCAGCAACATTTTCGTCCTGCAGGAGGGCGTTTTGCGCACCCCGCCGGTGCAGTGCGGCCTGCTGCCCGGCGTGGCCCGGGCCCGCCTGCTGGAGCTGGCCCGCCGGGAGGGTCTGGAAGTGCGGGAGGAGGTTATTTACCCCGAGCAGCTCTACCGGGCGCAGGAGGTCTGGCTGACCAATGCCCTGCTCTTGCTCCTGCCGGCAGTCTCCCTGGAGGAGCGGCCCCTGGGAAGCGGCCGGCCCGGCCCCCTGGCCGCCCGGTTTTACTCCCTGCTGCTCCGGCAGGATGCGTTCCGCACAGATGCGTAAAGCACCGGAAAAACCCGGTGCTTTTTGCTTCTGGGGGCAGGAAGATGCCAGAAAGTGCCGTGCTGACCCTCGTGGTGCAGCTAACCAACAGGGGGTAATTAAAAGGCGAAACCTCTGATACTGCTCCCAACAGTTTCAGAGGTCAAAGCTAAAGCCCCGGTAGATGGGCCAACGAGCCGTTTCTGGTTGCCAGTATTCCCACTTTTATTGTGAGACAACTTAATTTGTCTGTCAAGCCCGCCCGGGGCGGGCTTTGGCTATGTTCAGGCAACTCTCCATACTGGGTTGCCCATGATCTGAGCAGCTGCTTGACGCTGACCTTTTTTCAGCCGCAGGGCGGGTGCATTACCAACACCCGCCCTGCCGGGCCTCTCCTAAAAAACTCTGCGCGGGGCTTTTTCCGGAGCGTGTTCAAACAGGTCAATTGCGCCCAGGACAACATGCGCCAGCCCAAAACCGGTAATTCCCCAGCCCAGCACCGGGTTGGCCATGCGCAGGGCCAGACCGGTGGCGGTTACTGCTGTGCCCAGTACCGTGGGAAGCAGTCCTTCTCGCATGTTTTTCCCCCTTTAAGTTTAATATTTTGGAGAGGTCCGGTTTTATTATTTTTCCTGCCGCCCGGTTTATACCCGTTTATTAACGGGGGCACAATAGAAAAAAGTGTGCCACAAGGAGGCATGTTCATGCACAGACAGCCGGACAGACAATTACTGGAAAAGGCGCAGCAACTGCTGGAACGCGATGCCGACGTGCGGGCCTATGGACTGAACGTGGAGATGAGCAATAACATGCTGCAGATCACCGGTATTGTGGATACCCTGGCCGACAAGCAGAAGGTGGATCAAATTTTGACCGGGCACGGGATTACCGCCTACCGCAATGATGTGACCATCAGCACGGACGGGGCTATTAACGACCGGGCGGTGATGTTTGAAGTGAGTGAGGAGCTCGAGGCCGATCCGCGGGTTAACTTAAAGCATGTGGGTGTGAAAAGCGTCAGGGGTAACGTTTATCTCATGGGCACAGTGGAGGATCCGGAAGAGGAACGGGCGGCCGTTGAGGCGGCCAGCCGGGCGCGCGGCGTCAAAAACGTGGTCAGCCAGCTCAAAGTGAAGCCGCCCGGCCTGGATACCGCTGATCTGGAGCAAATCTTCCATTCCCAGGTGAACAATGACCAGGAAAAAGGTGGTGTATTCATCCGCGGCGGGGAAATTTGACCCGCCGTTTTTTCTGGTCGGCCTGCCGGTGCCGGGCCGCACAGGACGGGGCGGAATCCTGCTCTCCCGGTCATAAACAGGGCAGCAATGCTGTATAAATGTTACAGGTGATGGCTAACTGGCTGGATGATTGTGTGACTTATTCAGTCAATTATGCTATAATTAACTCGCTCTTGAAAAATTTTATAGGAGAGTGGAACAATGGACCGGGAGCTGACGCTGGAAATCGTCCGGGTTACCGAAGTGGCCGCCCTGGCCGCCGCCCAGTGGATGGGGCGGGGCTGCAAGAAGGAGGCCGATGAGGCCGCTACCAATGCCATGCGGGCCATGTTCGACACTGTGGCCATGAACGGTACCGTTGTGATTGGTGAGGGGGAGATGGATGAGGCCCCCATGCTATACATAGGGGAGAAGCTGGGCTGCGCGGCCACCCCCGAGGTGGATGTGGCGGTGGATCCCCTGGAAGGCACCAATATCCTGGCCAAAGGGCTGCCCAACGCTCTTTCCGTGGTGGCCATTGCCGACCGCGGCAACCTGCTGCATGCTCCGGATATGTACATGCAAAAGATTGCTGTGGGGCCCCGGGCGGCCGGCAAAATCCATCTGGATGACCCCATTGAAAAGACGCTGGAAATTGTGGCCAAAGCCAACAACAAGCGCATTTCCGACTGTGTGGTCATGGTGCTGGAGCGGCCCCGCCACCAGGAGATCATTGACTGCGTGCGCCGGGCCGGGGCCCGGGTGCGGCTGATTGGCGACGGCGATGTGGGAGCGGCTATCTATACAGCCATTCCCGACACCGGTATCGACCTGTTTGTGGGGATTGGCGGTGCGCCGGAAGGGGTGATTGCCGCGGCGGCCTTAAAGTGCCTGGGGGGAGAGATGCAGGCCCGCCTGTGGCCGGAAGACGAGGAAGACATTGCCCGCTGTGCTTCCATGGGCATCACCGACTACAAAAAGATCCTGTATATGGACGACATGGTCAAAGGGGACGATGCCATCTTTGCGGCCACGGGCGTGACCGATGGTGAACTGCTGCGCGGGGTGCGCTTTGTGGGGGGCGAAATGGCCGAAACTCACTCCCTGGTCATGCGCGCCAAAACCAGCACCATCCGCTACATCAAGGCGGTGCACCGCCTGACCCGCAAACCGCATCTGGTGTTCAATACCGAATGTCTGCGCCAGGTGTGAGCAAACTACCAAGCAAACATACAGCGGCCCTTGCGGAGGGCCGCTGCTGATTTTTTCAGCCGTTGTTTGGCACAGGCTGGTTAATAGCGGGGGTAGTAGGAACCAGTGCGGAAAGGGGCCAGTATTTTGATGGCCAGCATACCGAAGATAAAGCCGCCAATGTGCGCCCACCAGGCCACCATGTCGGCCGACTGGCTGATGCTGGCGGTACCGTTAAAAACCTGTAGCACAAACCAGATCGCCAGAAAGATCACCGCCGGCACTTCTACAATGGTGAAGAAGAACAGGATGGGCACCAGGGTCAGCACCCGGGCCCGGGGAAAGGTGATGAAATAGGCTCCCAGAACACCGGCCACCGCCCCGCTGGCTCCCACCACGGGCACCTGCGAGGTGGGAGCGGCCAGCACCTGCACTGCGCCGGCCGCTACGCCGGCGGCCAGGTAGAAGAACAGGTAGCGCCAGTGGCCCAGCCGGTCCTCCACATTGTCACCGAAAATGAACAGGTAGAGCATGTTGCCCAGCACATGCAGCCAGCCGCCGTGCAGAAAGGTGGACGTGATCAAGGTGAACAACACCGGTAAAATGGGCCCGCCGGTGGCCAGTACATAGTAAACATCGGCCGGAATCAGTCCGTACAGCAGGAACAACTGGCCCAGCATGTCCCGGGGCAACATGACCTCTTTAAGAAAGACGTACAGGTTCAGGGCAATCAGCAGCCAGTTCACATAGGGGCGCCGCAGGGAGCGGGTGCTGTCGCGCAGTGGTATCAATGATTTCCCTCTTTTCGGCACAAAACTTCATGAGTAAATTATATGCCTATTTTTAGTCAGAGGGTAGCAGTTTATTAACAAAATATGCAGGGCCGGCATATCTAAGTATAAAAAAGGCAGGCTGGGTCCATGAACCTGGTACAGAAAATCTGTCAGGAATTACAGCAGAAAAAATTTATTGAAGCGGCCGAACTCACGGCCCTGATCATCCTGCTGCGCCAGCACCGCCTGGCCTTTACCATTTCCTTTGAGCCCGAGAGCAGCACCGAACTGGCGTCTCTTTCCGTACAAATCCAGTTTAACCCCAATTTTGCTGTAACATTTGCAATAAACATCTGTCCCGGGCCCATTATTTAGGGAATCACCTTGTTCAGCGGGTACTCAATAATATCCTGGGCGCCGGCTTTGAGCAGGGCCGGGATCAGATCCCGGGAAACTTTTTCGTCCAGGATGGTCTCCACAGCCACCCAGTCGCTGTTGTAGAGGCGGGAAACTGTGGGATGTTTCATGGCCGGCAGTATGGTCAGCACCTGATCGATCTTGCACTCCGGTACGTTCATTTTCAGTCCGACCTTGCTTTCGGCCAGGAGGGCGCCCTGCAGCAGTACGGCCAGATTTTGCAGTTTCTCTCGCTTCCAGGGATCGGCCCAGGCCCCTTTATTGGCGTGCAGGCGGGTGGTGGATTGCAGGATGGTGGCGATCACCCGCAGGTTGTTGGCTTTTAGCGAGCTGCCGGTTTCCGTAAGATCGGCAATGGCGTCCACCAGCTGGGGCACCTTGACCTCGGTAGCTCCATAAGAGAATTCCACACTGGCTTTGACACCGTGCGCTTCCAGAAACTGGCGCGTCACATTGACCAGCTCGGTAGCAATGCGTTTGCCCTGCAAATCCTGCACGGACTGGTAGGGGCTGTCGTTGGCCACGGCCAGCACCAGGCGGATGGGGTTGGTGGTCTGCTTGGAATAGCTCAGGTCGGCCACCTCCACCACATCGGCTTGGTTTTCTAAAATCCAGTCCAGGCCGCTCAGGCCGGCATCCAGCACGCCTTCGCTGACATAGCGGGGGATTTCCTGGGCTCGCATCAGCACAATTTCCAGTTCGGGATCGTCAATAGAAGGATAATAGGAGCGGCTGCGCACGGTCAGATTATAGCCGGCTTTTTTAAACAGCTGGAAGGTAGCCTCCTGCAGACTGCCTTTGGGTAAACCCAATCTGAGCTTCATGATGTCCTCCTTAATAGCATATTAATATATTATTAATTTAACAAGTTAAAATGATGTAGTAATTATAAAACCCGGCCGGCCGCGTGTCAAGGCTTGCTCCGGGACAAAATACCGGGTTCCGCTGGAAATTGCGGAACCCGGCGCTTGTTTTCGGCTTTATACCGGGGAAATGAAAATGCGCTTGCTGCCCTTGCTCAGTTTGAGCGGCTTGTAACCCAGGCGGGGCAGGCAGTCGGTGGTGATGGCGCCGTGGGTAAACAGCGGATGGTCCATGACAAAGCGGTGGAAGTCCAGGTTGGTGTAGATGCCCTCGATGTGGAATTCGTTCAGGGCGGCTTTCATGCGGCAGATGGCTTCCTGGCGGGTGGGGGCCCAGACAATCAGTTTGGCAATCAGCGAGTCATAGAAAGGCTTGACATCATAACCGGGATAGATAAAGGTATCCACCCTCACCCAGGGGCCCTGGGGAAAAATTACTTCGGATATATGTCCGGGACTGGGGAAAAAGGTATCGGGCCGTTCCGCGTTGATGCGGCACTCGATGGCCCAGCCCCGGGGATGAATGTCCCTGGGAGTGAAGGGCAAAGGCAGGCCGGCGGCCACCATGAGCTGGGTTTTCACTATATCTATCCCGGTGGTCATTTCGGTAACCGGATGTTCCACCTGGATGCGGGTGTTCATCTCCACAAAGTAGTAACTGCCGTCCGGTTCCACCAGAAATTCCATGGTGCCGGCGCCCCGGTAGCCGATTTGCCAGGCCAGGTTTACCGCGCTGCGGGCCATCTTCTGGCGCAGTTGTTCATCCAGGAAGGGGGAGGGTGATTCTTCAATCAGTTTTTGATTGCGCCTTTGCAGGGAGCAGTCCCTTTCCCCCAGACTGACCACATTGCCGTAATTATCGGCCATGATCTGGATTTCAATATGCCGGGTGTGTTCCAGATATTTTTCCAGATAGACAACCTCATCCTTAAAGTAGGTGACGGCCTGTTCCCGGGCGTCAAAGATGGCGTCGCGCAGCTTTTCCCGGGCGTAAACCTTGTTGATGCCCTTGCCGCCGCCACCGCTGGCCGCCTTGACCAGCAGGGGGAAACCCACTTCCTCGGCGATGGCTTCAATGTCGTCCAGGCGCATATAGTCAATATTGTAGCCCGGTATCACCGGCAGGCTGGCCTCAATGGCCGCCTTGCGGGCGTGCACCTTGTTGCCCATCAGACGAATTACCCGGGAGTCGGGCCCGATAAAGGTCAGGCCACTTTGCTCGCAGGCCTGGGCGAATTCCGGGACCTCGGCCAGAAAACCATACCCGGGATGAACCGCCTCACACCGGGTGCGTTTGGCAATCTGTACGATCTTATCTATATGCATGTAGCTGAGGACTTCGCCCAGACAGTAGGCTTCATCGGCTTTCTGCACGTGCAGGGAATCCTTGTCTACATCCGAATAGATGGCCACGGTTTTGATGCCCATTTCCCGGCAGGCCCGGATTACCCGCACGGCGATTTCGCCCCGGTTGGCAATTAATACCTTGTTGAACATGGTTGCCCCCCAGAAAACATATTATGTATAATTATCTAAAATTTAAGCGAGCGGTTCAATACAGGTCGGGCAAGTATACCAGTATACTTGACTTTTTCGGCCCTGTGTCTACGGGAGACATATATCACGCTGTAGACGGGCACAGCGGTGCCCGGTAGGGATTTTATGCTGGTGCCTTAAAGATTCTGGAATCTGGTAATCAATTGCTGCCGCTGTGCGGGGTGACCCGTGGGGAAGAAGCCGGAGGGAAGACGCTGTCCTGCCGGTATTTTTTTTGCTATATCCCCTGGTAAAGTTCAGGCCGATCAAGTAAAATTAATATGAATGTTCATTCATTTTAGATGGGGAGTGAGACCTGGTGAATAATCTGGTGCAGGCCCGACCGGAACAAACCGTTATACCGACACCGCGCGGTCCGGTAGTGGTACAGGGTCCGGTGGATAGTGCTTATTTGCAAACCCTGGTCTTTAACTCCGGACTGGATAACTTCCGGGCACCGGAGCGGCAACACCAGGCTTTGATGACTATAGCCGACTTCTATGAAGGCATGGTGTTTGTCGCCCGGCACAGGAAGGAAATTGTGGGTTATGTTACATTTCACTACCCGGACGAACATAGCCGCTGGCGGGCTCATTCCCGTATTTTGGAACTGGGCAGTGTGGAGGTGAGCCGGGACTGGAGGAAACTGGGGCTGGGCAGGGCTCTGGTGGCGGAAGCCTGTGCCAGCGGCAGGCTGGAGGACTTTGTGACCATAACGACGGAATATTCCTGGCACTGGGATTTAAAGGGTACCGGGCTGGATATGTGGGCATATCAGAGGATGCTGACGGCATTTTTCGGGCAGTTTGGGTTTGTGCGCCGGCATACGGATGACCCGGAGATTTGCGAGCATCCGGCCAATGTATTGATGGTGAGGTTTGGGAGCAGGGTGAGTAAGGAGGACATCAGCCGTTTTGAGAGCATGTGCTTTCAAAAAACGCTGGTGCGGTTTTAATTTAGTCGCCCGGGGACAAAGATGGGTGTTTGGCCTGCAGGCCGTCTTCATCATCGGAAATTTTCTCTAAACCAATGCTGGTTAGAATTTCCTCGATTAACTCTCTGGTCACAGTTCGCTCACTCCTTTTTGTAAATTTTATAATAACAGGAAGGGTAATATAAATTATAAAGCATTATTGTTTCAGGTCAATAAATTAATGGTTAACGTAGCGTAAACAGTATGTGAGTGGTCAAAAACCTTGTCTAACGCAAAAATCTCCCGTTCAACCTGCTGGTTGGATCAGGAGATTTTTTTTGCGCCGGTGGCCTGAAGGATAGTTTGCATAAAGTTGTCTTTAATTTGTTTGCTGTTAAATGAGTTGATTAGTTCGGGCTGCTCCACATCATCCGGGAAAAAGATGGTCTCCTGGGGTATCTGGGCAAGTTTGATCCGGTGTTCGGCCAGCAAAGTATCCAGCTTGTCTTGCACTACACTCCAGCCGGCTTTGTTGGTGACCGGCAGGAACAAAACCAGGTGGTCGTTGATGTAGTTGATGCCGTCGATCTTGCGCAGTAAGCCGGGCAGTTTTTGCCGGAGCAAAGCTCTGGTTTCCGGGGTGATGGTTCTCAGCCTGCCCCATTTAACAATATAAATGGTAAAAGGTGATTTGGTGCGGATGGCCCGGTCGATTTCGGCCCAGAGAGTATCTTCCAGGGTTTGCAGGTTGGCTTCCGCATCCAGTGAGGTGATGGGGCAAAACCGGCCAATGCGGGAGAGCAGCACTTCTTTGGTGAAGGGCTTGATCAAGTAGTCTTTGGCCCCCAGTTCGATGCACTTTAATATGCTCTCCTTGCGCCTTTCCATGCTCATCATGATTACCGGCAGAGAGGGGTAGCGCGCGGACAACATTTTTAAGATCTCAAAGCCGTCTACTTCCCCCAGGTAAATATCCAGCAGTACCAGGTGGAGGTTTTCCAGCGAGCATTCCTTGCTGAAGGTGTTGCTTAGAACCTGCTGGCCGTTTACGGCTTCCCAAACCCGGCAGTTGGTTTCTTTGAGCATTTGCTTGACCTGGAGCCTGATCACGCCCGAGTCGTCTACTACCAGGATATTAAACATAACCGGTACACTCCCTGCCCGCGTGGAGATTCTATAAAAACTATTATACAATACGCCCGCTTTTTTCAACAAGTATACTGTTACCGGTTTCTTCTTTATCCAGATTGCAGAAATGTGCTATAATCAGGGTTAATACCTGCAGAGAGCAGCATTTTTCGGAAAGGGTGTGGGATGATGCCTGAACTGGGTTATTTGGGACCGGAGGGTAGTTATTCGCACGAGGCGGCACTTTTGGCGGGAGAAAATTACACTCCGGTTGCTTACCCTTCGCTGAGCGCTCTCTGGCGGGATCTGCAGGGCGGTCACCTGGAGGCGGGTATTTTCCCGGTGGAAAACTCCATTGAAGGTACTGTGGGGCAGGTGATGGATCTCTTTGTTAAGCCGGGCCTGCTCCGGGTACAGCGAGAGATCATTTTGCCCATCCATCATTGTCTGCTGGCCAGAACCAGGCGGCCGCCGGGCGAGATGGAGCGGGTGATCTCCCACTTTCAGGCACTGGCGCAGTGCAGCAGGTTTCTGGAACAGCAGTTGCCGGGGGTGCCGTGGGTGGAAACATCCAGTACGGCGCAGGCCGCCCGGCAGGTGGCCGAAAGCGAACGGCCCTGGGCTGCTGTAGCCGGCCCCTTTTCCGCCAGAATATACCATCTGGAGGTGCTGGTGGATCATATCAGCGATGCTCCGGACAATTACACGCGCTTCTGGCTGGCCGGGCCGGATGAACCGGCCCGGGGCGAAAAGTGCAAGACCACCCTGGTGTTTCAGGTGGCCAACCGCCCGGGAGCGCTGTACAGCGTGCTGCGGGAGTTTGCCTGGCGGGGTATCAACCTGACATTTATTGCTTCCCGCCGGGTGCGCAGCAATCCGGAGGATTATATGTTTTTTGTGGATTTCTGGGGAAGTCAGGATGATCCGGTGATTGCCGGTGTTTTGCAGGCAGTGCGCAGCCGCTCCACCTTTTTTGCCTGTCTGGGGTCCTATATCGCCGATGGAGAGCCGGGAAGCGCCTGGCTGGAGCCGCCTCCCGTGACCGATTTGCTGCAGCAATGTCGCCGCGAGATTGATACGATAGACAGCCAGGTGGTTCGCCTGCTCGGCATGCGCACCCGGCTGGTGCAGCAAATTGGTGAGCTGAAAAGCGGGCTGGGCTGGATTCGGGACAGCCAGCGGGAGGCGGAGGTTTTGCGGCAGGTGCGGGAGCAGGCGCGCCAGGAGGGTGTGGATGAAAATATGGTGGTGCAGATTTACCGCCTGCTGATGGAGCAGTTTGTGGATATGCAGGCCAGAATGCTGGCCCAGGAAAAGCAAGCCCCGTAAGCGGGCTGGCCAGACATTTTCAGGTGGCCGGTCTGTTTTCACCTTCCATACGGGACCGCCGTTTGGCATTGCCGGCCCGGCCCTGATCCCAGCGGTCATATCCTGCCGCGTCCTGGTCGGTGGCAGTCTGGTATCTCTTGATGATGCCGGTAATTCTTTTATGCGGGGTCATAGTGGAACCTCCTTGCAGATAGTTTAGATCGCTATTTATTTTTTCCGGAGTGTAAAATAAAATTCGGTTTGCGGGCAGGATTTGGGGCAGCTCTGTAGAACTAGAAAATTGATCAATTATTTAGAAATATCTGCTGGGGGAGGTTATTCTATTGTCTGCGCCCAAAAAATTTAAGTTCGACTATGAGATCAATGAGGCTGCTTGTATGGCCTGTGCGGCCTGTGAACTGGAGTGCCGGGACAATGCTGTGGTGGTCAACGACAGCGCCACGGCCTATGCGATCAACAAGGACAGCTGCAAGCGCTGTGGTCGCTGCTTCCGGGCCTGCCCGGCCGGTGCGGTGGTAAAGATCAATCTGTAATAAGTCTGGCGGTAAAGGCGGTGCCCGGGGCACCGCCTTTTTGCTAAAACGGTTGGTGATTTAGTAAAAGCAGCTTTCGCCGATAAACTCCCGCAAAATGGAGTTTGATGGCACCAGGTCCGGGGATATGGTCACAAAAAGTTCCAGCAGCTGCTGCAGGCGGGCGGCTTCGGCATAGGCTTTGGATGCGGCGGTGACCTGCTGCAGGAGAGGCAGGGCATAGTTCTTCAATACCGCCAGCTCATAGGGCAGGGCGGAGTTGAACATGACATCGGCGCTCTCCTGAAAGGGGAAGATGTGTTTTTCTTCGCCCCGCCGCACCGAGGGCCACCTTTCCAGTGTTTCCCGGGCGGTATAACCGCGGTGGCTGTTATCTCGCACCATACGCCGGATCACCCGCACATCGGTGGTGTGCATGCGGCTGGTATTGTCCATATTCAGATGGGTGAGCGCGCTGACATAAATTTTGAACTTGCGGCCCTGGGGAATGGATGCGGTCAAGCGGTCGTTTAAGCCGTGAATACCTTCGATGAGGATCAAATCCCGGGGCTGGAGGGCGATGCGGTGGCCGTGATACTCCCGCCGGCCGGTTTTAAAATTATAGGTGGGTATTTCCACCTCATCACCCTGGATCAGCTTGATCAGGTGCTCATTGAAGAGCTGGCGGTCAATGGCCTCCAGACTTTCAAAGTCATATTCGCCATTTTCATCGCGGGGGGTTAGTTCTCTGTCCACAAAGTAATCATCCAGGGAGATGGCTACCGGATTGATGCCGTTGACTTTCAGTTGCACCGCCAGGCGCCGGGCGAAGGTGGTTTTGCCCGACGAGGATGGCCCGGCAATTAACACTATTCTGATCCGGTCGATATTCTGGCTGATCAGGTCGGCGATCTGGGCCAGTTTTTTCTCCTGGAAGGCCTCGGCCACCAGAATCAGTTCCCTGGCTCCGCCGGCTTGAAAAATTTTGTTCAGGTCACAAATGTTGTCTGCATGGATGATTTTGTTCCATTTTTCCGATTCGTAAAACACGCTGGCCAGTTTGCCCTGCTCCACGTAAGGGGGGACGCGCAGCGGATCCTCCCGCCGGGGCATTTCCAGAATAAAACCGGGCAGATAATAGCGCAGATGGAATGCTTTCAGGTAACCGGCCCGGGGTACCAGAGGGGTCAGGGCAATGTCCGGGTAGGCGCCGTAATGGACCAGGTCTACTGTGGGCCGTGGCCAGTACTGCAGCAGATTATACTTGTCCGGCAGATTATTTTGTAGAAATATTTGTTTTGCTTCCGGCAGGGGAGTTTCCCGGACCAGGAACGGCTCATCTTCCTCCACCAGTTTGCGCATGCGCCCGGCAATGGACTCCACATCGCTGTCCTTGAGGAAAGTGCCGGGCATTTCCATTTCGCCGTATACGGCATTGCCCAGCGAATGCTTGATGCGCAGTACACCCTGCGGCAGGATTTCCCGGACTGCTCGGGCCAGCAGTACCAGCAGGGAGTTTTGATAAATGCGCTGGCCGGCTTCTTCGGTCAGAAAAACCGGCTGAATTTGACAGGCCGCAGTAATTTCCTGGTTTAGCCCAACCAGGCTGTGGTTAATTCTGGCAGCCACCATCAGGGGAAATTTGTCGGGCAGGGCTTTTGGCAATACTTCCCCGGCGGTGGTGCGGCTCGCTATCTCCACGGTACCGCCGCCCTCAATATCAACAGAAAACTTTTCCGTCATCGGTCTTCCTCCTGTGGTTGGTAGGGATGGTGTTAAAAATTATATTTATTTGTCAGCAAATTATAAAGGGCCCGGGCAATAATTTTTGCTTTTCCAGGCGGCCAGCTGTTAAAAAAACCGGCCCACCGGTGGAAACCGGGAGAATAGACCGCTTGGCCGGCAAAATATACAGCTGAGGGTGAAAATATTGGCTGATGGGAAATTTCAGACTATTATATAATTAATCAGCAGCACAGCTTTGGATCATTTTTTGCCGGGAGGCCAGAGGTAATGGAACCTACGCCGGAACAAGTGGCTGAAAACATCACGGCCATTCTGTCCAAATACAGTGATGGGATGGAACTGCTGGACATCATAGATATTGTGGACAATTTGCGCATTTTGATAGAGATGACCGGAGAAACAGGAGGTGGCCGCGTTGACAGCCACGGAAATTCAAATCCTGGTGCGCAGGATTGAAAAGTTTTTGGTCAGCCAGCCCGGTGTGGGGGACGCGGTAGTGGTGCATGAGGTCACTCCCGAGGGCAGTAACTGCTTCAAGGCACTGGTGGAGCCCGAGAGTGAGCCGGCTCCGGCGGGCGGTGGGGGTAACCTGGCCGGTTACTGCCAGCAGGTGCTGTCCCTGTCCCAACCGCTGGTCATCAAATTCGGTCCGATTCCCCGGACGCCTTCGGGGAAAGTGGCCCGTCATTTACTGGCCCTGTAAGCAAGCGCTCGTGAAAGCCATGTTGCGACATGGCTTTTTTCTTTTCCGGCAGGAGGAAAAGCTGGCCCAATGTATAATTATACCTGTGGTATATCAATGTAATCGTGGAAATATATGGGGGTACAAAAAGTGTTTAAACTGTGGGGGACCGGCAGCCAATCTCAGCACTGGCAGGAGACCAGGCGGGAACTGGACCAGCTGAGACAGGAAGTGGCCGAGTTGAAAAATGAGCTAACATTACTGCGTGCCCGTTCCTGTAATTTGAACACGCTGGATTTATCCCTGCTGGGTGAGCAGTACTGGACTGGTGATACACCGGCATTGCTCCAACAGCCCGCCGCAGCGCTGGAAGAAGCCAGTGCGCAACCCGACCGGCAGCAGGCAGAAGAGGCCAGTGCGGAACCCGACTGGCCGCAGGCAGTGGTTGGGGCAGCTGAAAGCGAGGTGGCTGCGGCACAATTGCCCGAAACAGCCCGGGATGGTGTGCGCGAGCCGGACGGGGAGGGCGAGGCGCCCTGCGCACAGGGGGCACCGCAGCCGGGCAGCCCTGATACAAGCGGCGCTGCCGCGGTACAGGACTGGGCTGTGCTGAAGCCGCCGTCCCAGCCCAAAAAATGGTGGAAAATATGGGTGCGGAAACCAACCTATGGCCGGTCGGTTTAGCCGGTGTTCATGATTACTTGCCCGGGGAAGGTTACCTGAAGCACAGGGGGTCGTAAAATATGCCGCAATGCTGTCCAGTAGCCAGGCAGTTGCAGGAAAACTATGCCGAACGGATTGAGGATATTATGCGCCGGGAAAATGTGGATCAGGAGGTGGCTGTTTGCAGCTTTCTCTGTCCCGAAGTAAAAGGTTGCATTGAGGATGTGGAGGATGTAACCTGTGCCTGGCGCTTAAAAATGCTGGAAAAATTGTAGAAGAGGTGGGGGAGGACAGCAGTATTCTGAAAAGATTACCGGAGGGGTTGGCGGGGATTGCCGGATAATAAAAACCAAACGGGGTACTGCTGTTATTGCAGTACCCCGCCGGGCCTTGATCTTGCTGGTCGGAGCGACACGACTCGAACGTGCGACCTCTACCACCCCAAGGTAGCGCTCTAGCCAAACTGAGCTACGCCCCGCTGTGCAAGTAGTATAATATAATAAATCGCCGCGGGTGTCAAGGGTTTTGTGCTGCGGATTTCTGGGCGAAAGCCGAATTTACTCCAGTGACCAGCAAAATTGCTGGTTTTTCAGCTTCCAGAGGATATATAACTTGCTGCGGGCCGTGTTTTCCGGTATTTTATAGACCTGGTACTGCAGGTCCGCCGGGCCGGGCGCTGTGGCTCCCGGGCTCTCCGGCCAAAAAGCGAGCGTTTTTAACAGAGGGTAGGGATTTAGGCGGACATCTACGGCCTGCCAGCTCCCGGTGCGCTGCAGCTGTTCGGGGAGGCTGACCGGGACGATGAGAAATGTCCATCCGGCATCGGCCACAACCGTGTTGCCGGGCAGGCGCAGCTCCTTGAGCCAGCGGTACGAGGGGAGCACGCTGACACTGTACTGGTCAATCCGTGCTGGCTCACCGGCGGGGTAGATGTTTTGGGGCAAAGTCGCCTGTATTTTGGGCGCGCTGGCGGAATTTTGGGCAAAGTAGTAGGTCACAAAAAACAGCGCGGGGCCGATGAGCAACAGCCAGATGCCGTACTGGCGTATTTTTTGCTGCGGCATTGCGGGCATGTGTTACCATCCCTTCTGCACACATTTACACGAGAATTATACCACACCTGTATTTTTTGTTGCGAGTCCGAGCATATTTTTCTGGAGGGATGCAGAAAATATCCCTGTTTTTAGATTACATTAACATACCGGGAGGTGTGAGTCGTGCGCGTGGCCGTGGATCAAGATTTGTGCATCAGCTGTGGAGCCTGTATTGATACTTGTCCGGAAGTCTTTGACTGGAACAGTGATGATAAGGCGCAGGCTACGGTAAGTGAAGTGCCGGCTGAGCTGGAAGATCAGGCTCATGAAGCGGTAGAAAATTGCCCCACCAATGCGATAAAGGAAGAATAACCCCATGACCGGTTCGCCCCCCAGGGCGATTTTTTTTTGCGCCTGGCCGTGTATAATTTCAGTAGGTGGCAGCAAGGAAATGTCCCCCTGAAAATAGAAATGAGACCTCGTAGCAACAAAAGCACCCCTCAGAGAAAAACAAAGGAGTGTGAGGTCTCATTATGCTAAATATTCGCCAGGTAGTGGGAGCAGTCCTTCTTTTCATCAACGGATTGGTAAAATTAATCAGTGAGAGCAAAGATTTTTATGAACTTGAGAAAGGAACATTTGAACTATCCTGGATCCGTGATACCATCTCACCAATAACCATTTTCAGGCATAATCTGGG